>NZ_JBGMEF010000023.1:0-85606 GCF_046365475.1 Anaerococcus kampingae | reverse complement strand
CTACAACTTTTGGGGAGTCCTACAGACCATGCGGAAGGTCCCTTGGGCCTCCCCTTGGAACGAAGATTCAATAGTAAATAATCAAAATTTAATAAAAAATATGATTACGAAGAAAAATAATAAATAACAATAATTCATTAAAAAATTAAGTAATAAAAAAAAGGGGATATTTAGGGGGAAGCCCCCTAAATCCCATATTATTTGTCCAACCTCCTAAATAATAAGGTCCCAACTAGAAGTGAAAATAATGACAAGACTATCACATATAGGTAGCCGTGTTCCCAGTTTAGTTCTGGCATGTTTTCAAAGTTCATCCCGTACCAGCCTGTAAGTATTGTTATTGGGGTGAAGATTGTTGTTACTACTGTTAGGACTTTCATGGTGTTATTCATGGTTAGGTCCATTTTTGAGGCGTAGGAGTCTTTTACATTTGTTATATAATCTGAAAGATAGGATATGTTTGATGAGTACCTGTCTACCCTAAAGGATACGCTCTTTAAGTGTTTGATGTCATCGTTATCAAAAATGTCGTTTTCATTTTCTACTAAGACTTCAATTGTATCCAGGAGTCTTTCGTAAGATGTGTAGAGATTTAAGGCCTTATGCCTATTATCTGAAATCATCTCTATAGAATTTTTTGGCTTTTTGTTCTTATTTATCCCATCTTCTATGGAGGCTGTTGAGTTTTTGATTTGGTCAAAGATTGAGTTATGATTTTCTATCAGGGCTGTTATGAAGTGTTTTAAGATTCTTCCTGGAGACCTGGCTGAAAATTTCTTGGTCAAGATTTTCTTAAAAGCCCTGGCTGATGACTTATCCCTATCGTAGAGGTCTACAATTATTAGCCTGTTATTTTCTATATAAAATCCTATAAGGTCAGATGCATCTAGATTGCCTCTTATATCAAGCATCTCTAGTATGGCGAAGGTGTACTTATCTTCTACTGCCATGTAGGATTTCTTGGATGAATCTGTCAAAAGCAAGTCGATGATTGCTGTATCTATGTCATAGGTCTTAGCGAAGTCTATGAAGGAATCCTTGCCCAGATACATCAGATAAAAATCTTCATCTTCTATTACATCATAAAAACTATCTATGTCGGTTTTTTCAAAACCATTGTCGGTATCAAATTTATAAATATAATCCATTTTCTCTCCTTAATCTCTATGACTATATGGATTTAGGCCTTAGCTGTCAAAGTTTCACCCACTAAAAAAGCAAGCCTAGGCTCGCTTTATCTTTTTCATTAGAAACATTAGGACCATTATAGCTATTATCCCGAAGGCAAGGGAAATAGTCGCACTTTTGCTAAAGCCTGCTATTATATAGGATATAAAGGCTATGGCTGCTACTGTTAATCCATAAGGAAGTTGGGTTTTGACATGGTCGATGTGGTTAGCTCCTGCCCCTGCTGATGACATGATGGTTGTATCTGATATTGGAGAGATGTGATCTCCGCATACCGCTCCCGATAGGCAGGCTGATATGCCTATGAAAAATAAGGGATTGGTCGGATCAAACATGGATGCGACTATTGGTATAAGGATACCAAAGGTTCCCCAACTTGTGCCTGTGGCAAAAGCTAGGGCTATGGCTACCACAAAGATAACCGCAGGTAGGAAATTATTTAAACTTCCTGCCACATTTGTCATGACATTTCCAACAAAGGCTGCAGAGCCTAGAAGGTCATTAGAAATATTTTTAAGGCTTGTGGCAAGGCTTAAAATAAGGATGGCTGATGTCATAGATGAAAAGCCCTCTGGAAGGAGCTCCATAGACCTTTCAAAGCTAATCCTGCCACTCAAATTTAAAAATATCATAGAAATTATTAGGGCAATGACTGATCCTGTTGCTAGGGCTACCTGGGAATCGGTGTTGGCAAAGGCATTTACAAAGTCCATGTAATAAGGGCTTGCCTTATCAAAAAATCCACCCACATAGATTAGGCTGCTGATGCAGGATATGATTAGGATTATAATTGGGAAGACCAAGTCTCTAACTCTACCTTCTATCCCATCATCACTAGTTTCTATTTGTTTTTTGCTATTTATCCCAAGCTCTCCGCTTTCTTTTGCCCTTTGTTCAAATTCTTTCATTGGGCCATAGTCATTTTCTGTAAGAATTATGGTCGCTACGAAAACTAGGGTTAAAAGCGAATAGAAATTGAAGGGAATGGCCCTTATAAACATCTCTATGCCAGAAAGGCCTGTCCCCTCTGCATAGCCTGATACAGCCGCTGCCCAGGATGAAATAGGTGCTATCATGCATATTGGAGCTGCTGTCGCATCTATTATATAGGCTAGCTTTGCCCTTGAAATCTTGTAGGAATCTGTGATTGGCTTCATGACTGAGCCTGTGGTTAGGCAATTAAAATAATCATCTATAAAGAGCATGGCTGATAGGAAATAGGTTGAAATTTGGGCTTGCTTCCTAGATTTTATCTTAGAATGGGCCCACTTGCCAAAGGCCTTAGACCCTCCTGATTCATTGATTAAACTTACCATAACTCCTAAGGAAATAAGGAAGATAAAGATTCCCCCATTATCCTGTATGGCATTTATGAAGCCTTCTACTATTACATTGTCTAAAAATTTTCCAATCGAACCACCACTTGCAAGAATAGCCCCGATTACAAGGCCTATAAACAAGGAAGAATAAACCTCCTTTGTAATTAGGGCCATAAGGATTGCCACGATAGGTGGCATTAGGGCCCAGGGGCTTGCGAAAGTTTCTGGATGGGTATTTGCTATATATATTGATAATATCCCAACTAAGCTTAGGAATACTATGGATAATTTGTTCTTTTTCATTTCTTTCCTCTCATAAATTTAAGGTCACGACTTATATTATACTGACTAAAAATTTATTATAAAGGAATTTGCTAAAAATCATTTAAATTTTAAACAAATTTAAAACTCCCCAGACCGGGGAGTTTCTTATCTTTATTCTGAAATTATATCTTTTACCTTCATCAAACGAGAGATGGTTGCTCTTTCGTTTTCTTCTAGTTTTGATCTGATATATTTGATTGTTTCTTCTAAGTCTGGGATTGTCCTATATTCTAGGGCGTTTACCCTTCTTCTGGTTGATTCTATTTCATCAGCCATTAGCTGGGTTGTCTTCTCTAGCTCGGCTAGGCTTAGAAGTCTATCTGTGACATGGTTTAGCTTTAGTAGGGCCTCATCTAGACCTGCACTTGTTGTAGCATAACCATATGGCAAATCGCTTGCGTTTTCGTTTTTTTCTACTTTAAACTCCATCTTAGGAATCCTAACACTCATGACATTGGCTGTTTTTATGTCAATGCCTACCTTTTGTGTTGGGAAGCTTACTGCTTCTTCGAGGACTTCTGGGCTCATGAAGGCTGAGGCCATAAGGAATGAGGCGAAGGAATCTGATAATTCTTTTTCAACTTCTTCTCTTAGGGTCTTGTTTTTCCTGATTAGTTCTAGGAATTGTCTCATTAGCTCATCTTGCTTATCTTTTAATAGCTTGTAGCCTCTTTTGGCAGTGGCAAGCCTATCCTTAAGGGTGTTTAGGTTCATCCTTGTTGGAGTTACTTTTATTCTTGCCATTTTATGCTCCTAATCCATGTATTTTTCAATAAGGGCATCATCAATTCTCTTAAGTTCTGATTTTGGTATTATCTTTAATAATTCCCAACCCAAGTTTAGGGTTTCTTCTATGGTCCTATTTGTGTAGTAACCTTGATTGATGTATTTTTCCTCAAAGGCCTTGGCAAATTCTGCAAAGGCAAGGTCTGCATCTGATAGGGCTGAGTCACCTAGGATTTTTTGAAGCTCACGAGCATCTACACCTGAGGCGTAGGCTGCGTAGATTTGGTTCATGGTATCTGCGTGGTCTTCTCTAGTTTTGCCCTTGCCTATACCCTTATCTTTAAGTCTTGATAGGGATGGTAGGATTGATACTGGTGGTTGGGCTCCTTGGTTATATAGGCTCCTATCTAGGATTATCTGTCCTTCTGTGATGTAGCCTGTTAGGTCTGGGATTGGGTGGGTTATATCATCTTCTGGCATGGATAGGATTGGAATTTGGGTAATTGTTCCTGGTTTTCCACGAAGTTTTCCAGCTCTCTCATAGATTGTTGAAAGGTCTGTATATAGGTAACCTGGGTAACCACGACGACCTGGTACTTCTTTTCTAGCTGCTGATACTTCACGAAGGGCTTCTGCGTAGTTTGTCATGTCTGTCATGATTACTAGTACTTGCATATCCTTTTCGAAAGCTAGGTATTCAGCACAGGTTAGGGCCATTTTTGGTGTTGATAGACGCTCTATGGCTGGGTCATCTGCTAGGTTCATAAAGAGTACTGAACGGTCGATTGCCCCTGTCTTTTTGAAGTCATCCATGAAAAATTGTGCTTCTTCAAAGGTGATACCTATGGCTGCAAAGACTACGGCAAAGCCTTCGTCATCTCCGAGTACCCTTGCTTGTCTGGCAATTTGAGCTGCTACTTGATTGTGTGGCAGACCGTTTCCAGAAAATATTGGTAGCTTTTGGCCACGAACTAGGGTGTTTAGTCCATCGATTGTTGATATACCTGTTTGGATAAATTCTGATGGGTAGTCCCTTGATACAGGGTTGATGGCTGTACCATTTACATCTCTTTTTTCTTCAGGAATGATTTCTGGACCATCATCTATGGCTTCACCTAGACCATTGAAGGCACGACCAATCATGTCCTCGCTTACTGCAAGCTCTAGTGGCCTACCCAAAAATCTTACTGAGGTTGATTTTAGGTTGATACCTGTTGATCCTTCAAATAGCTGAACCATGGCACGGTCTTTTTCTATTTCTATTACCCTACCTCTGCGGTGTTCGCCATTTTGAAGCTTGATATCAACAAGCTCTTCGTTATCGACTCCCTCTACTCCTTCTACGAGCATAAGAGGGCCAACTACTTCTGTTACGGTTTTATATTCCTTAAGCATCTTTTGCCTCCCTCTTAATTAGTTCGCCGATTTGTTTGTCTATTTCTTCTTTTATTTGGTCAAATCTAGCCTTGTCATCTTCACTTACTAGTTTTAGTCTGGTGATTGCTTCTACTACTTCTAGATTTTCTATATCTTTTAACTCTACTCCTGCTCCTAGTGCCTCTAGGGACTTATCATAGTTATAGAGGATTGTGCCAAGCATCTTATCCTGTTTATCTAGTGAACAGTAGGTGTCTATATCGTGGAAGGCATTTTGTTGTAAGTAGTCTTCTCTGATAGATTTGGTTACATTTAGTTTAAGCTTATCATCATCTGATAGGGCATCACGACCTACAAGTCTTACTACCTCTAAAAGGCCTGATTCTTGTTGGAGTAGGCTCATTGCACGTTTTCTGTGGGTTGAGAAATCTTGGTCAACTGCCTTGTCTATAAACTTATCCATCTTGTCTTGGTAGAGTGAATATGAGTTTAACCAGTTGATAGCTGGGAAGTGTCTTTGGTAGGATAGGTCATAATCTAGGCCCCAGAATACCTTTACTATACGTAGGGTAGCTTGGGTTACTGGTTCTGATAAGTCTCCACCTGGAGGAGAGACGGCTCCTATTACTGAAAGTGTACCGATATCATCTCTATTTCCTAAAACTTCTACCTTACCAGCTCTTTCGTAAAATTCTGCAACCCTACTTGCTAGATAAGCTGGATAACCTTCATCACCAGGCATCTCTTCTAGACGACCACTCATCTCACGAAGGGCCTCTGCCCAACGGCTTGTAGAATCTGCCATCATAGCTACGTTATAGCCCATGTCTCTGAAGTATTCAGCTAGGGTTATACCTGTATAAATTGATGCCTCTCTGGCTGCTACTGGCATGTTTGATGTATTTGCTATAAGAACTGTACGTTTCATGATTGATTCGCCAGTTTTTGGATCGATTAGCTCTGGGAATTCGTTAAGTACGTCTGTCATCTCGTTTCCACGTTCACCACAACCTACATAGATTACTATGTCAGCATCAGCATATTTTGCTATCTGGTGTTGGACTACAGTCTTACCTGAACCAAATGGTCCTGGGATTGCAGCTGTACCGCCCTTGGCTACTGGGAAGAAGGTATCTATTACCCTTTGACCTGTGATAAGTGGCTCATTTGGGTCTATCTTTCTTTTGATAGGACGAGCCTTTCTTACTGGCCAATATTGGATCATATTTAGCTCTTTATCCCCATCTTCTGTTTCTACAACAGCAATGGTGTCAGCTACCTTAAATTCTCCAGATTTAATCTCTTTTAATCTTCCTTTTATTCCGTTTGGAACCATAATCTTGTGGGTGATAACTGTTGTTTCTTCTACTTCTCCTAGTATATCACCTGGAACAACTTCTGCGCCCTTTTCTAAAAGAGCCTTAAATTCCCAAACTTTGTCCCTATCTAGTCCTGGGGAAGTTACCCCTCTTGTTAGGAAATTTCCTGCAAGCTCTTCAAGTTTTTCTAGTGGTCTTTGGATACCATCATACATTCTTTCAAGCATGCCTGGTCCAAGCTCTACTGATAGAGGCCTACCTGTTGACCTAACTTCATCGCCAGGTCCTATACCGGTTGTCTCTTCATAAACTTGAATACTTGCTACATCTCCCCTCATCTCAATTATTTCGCCGATGAGCTTATCTTTTGATACCTCTACCACGTCATAGATATTAGCATCAGATAGGCCTGATGCCTCTATTAGTGGTCCAGATACTTTAGTAATTTTACCTATATTCAAATTAAGCTCCTTTAATTTAGAATGTTTGCTCCAACTGCCTTCTCAACTGAACGGTTGATATCGGCAAGGCCTAGACCTAAAGATCCCTTATTAGATGGGATTAGGATAATGGCTGGCCTTAGAGCTTCTCTGTATTTATCTATTGTTTCTTGTATGTCCTTGGCAAAGGCTTCTGTTATGAAGATTACTCCATAATTATCCCCTGCTAATTTTTTTACAAGTTTACTTGCATCGTCTTTGTCTATGGCTGTAAAAACCTCGATACCTATGGCCTTAAAGGCTAGTATCGAATCCTTATCGCCTATTACTGCTATTTTATACATAAGCTTCTCTCAATCTATCTTTTGTGAATTCTTTTGAAAGGCCATTTAGCTTAGATATAAAGATTATCCTTAGGTTTTTGATTTCTTGCTCCTTGCTGATTAGATAGGCAAGTAGAACTTCTGGGCCATAGGTTACAGCCTTGCTGGCCTTTGCAAAGTCCATAAAGTGATCATCTATTGCCTTTTCTAGATTTAGGAGATTTTCAACCTCTCCCTTATCATTGTCAAGGGCCCTAGCTAGATATGGATAAATCTTATCATTGGACATTTTTATCAAAAGTCCTGTCATATCAAGCTTATACATTTCAAGAAACCTGTCCTTGTCTATAAAGCCGCCATCTATTAGGCAATCACCTAGTTGGTCTAAATCTCTTACCCTTAGTAGGGTTTTGACATTTATAAGGTCAATGGCTTCCTTTGTGTAGTTTATAAGTGAATCCATGCCAGTGGCATTTGCTATATCAAGCTCTCTTTCATAATAAGACTTATCTAGGGATATGTCTATCATGGCTGGGTCTTTCCTATCCTCATAAGCATCTATGGCTCTTTTTAGATAGGTAAGATAGATGTTTTCTTCATCATCTTCAAAGATATCTTTTTCGTCTGTCTTTAAAATTTGTCTTTTAAGATAGTCTACATCTATATTGCCCATTGGGGAATACTTATAATCTTCATCTTGGATAATTTCCTTGGCAAGGACTTTTAAATTGTGGAAGTTGTACTTTTCTCTTAGATAGTCTGTCAGATTTTTATCTGGGGTTATATCTTCGATTTTGTCATACACCCTTACCAGTTCCTTGCTTAGGATTTCTTCATATTCTTCTGGCCTTCTTAATTCTTGGATATATCTACCATAGGATGAATCTGATAGGGCATTCATTATCTCGCTTAGGGAGTCTAATTCATTTAGCCTATAAAAATCCTTTACTAGATCATCTTCATATATTCTAGTTGATATAGAAGCTCCTATGAAGTCATCTCTTTTCATAATTACCTTTCTTCAAAAATACCAGATATTATTTTCTTAATTTCATCCTTGTTATAGTCGATTATTGATGAAAAGCTATTGTCATAGATAACATCCCCATCTTTTATTATGAAACCATCATCGACTGTTTCATATGAAACATTTAGTCCTTTTAGGTCTTCTGAGTCAAAGAAGGTTCCATCCCTTAAGATGATATCTGCCTTCTTGCCTGGGAATTCCTTAAGTCTATTTAGGACAAACTTCTTGTAAGAATGATTATCTAGGCCTTTAAGCTCTTCTATGAGCCTTTCGATTATAGAATTTATGAGCTCGTTTTTGGCTGTGATTTTTATATCACGGGCATTTCTTGATGCTGAAAGCTCTTCATTGGCCAAAATTTGCTTAGCTTCTTTTTTGGCATTATCTATAATCTTATCTACCTCAACTTTTACTTCTGCTTCAGATTTTTCCCTAATTTCCTTAGCTTCGCCTTCAGCAGCCTTTAATATCTGATTTTTTTCCTCTTCGCCTTTTTTCCTTATTGATTCTAATATTAAATCAAGATTAGTCATAATCTTATCCTAATATTATGCTCTCATTACAAGTAGTAGGGAAATAACAAATCCTAAGATTGCGTAAAGCTCAACCATTACTGAGTAGATCATACCCTTAACGAATTCTGGTTCGTTTTTAGCTAGGATATTGATACCTGCTATAGCTACCTTTGATTGTTTTACAGCTGAGAAGTAACCTACTATAGCTACTGGAAGTGCTGCCATTAAAAAATATAGGCCGTCTGCAAAGGTCATATCTGGGCTTAGTTTACCCATGATAAAGAAAGCAATTGCAAAGCCGTAAAGACCTTGTGTACCTGGTAGTAGCTGAAGAACTAGTACCTTACCAAACTTTTCTGGTTGTTCTACAGTAAGAGCTGCTGCAGCCTCACCTGCCATGCCTGTTCCCTTAGCACTTCCCATACCTGATAATAGTGTTGCTAATGCCATAGCTAGAACACCAAAAACCATTCCACCGTTTTGAACTAAAAATTCTGTCATTTTCTTTCTCCTCTATTAATTAATATTTTTTTAGTATCTTCTAACATTTCTTTAAATTTAACGCCGCCGCCTTCATAAAACTTACCAAACATCTCTACATAGATAAGTCTTAGTGAGTGAACGTAGGCTGACAAGTAGGATAGGAACATATTAAATAGTTGGAATACTACAAAGACTAGGATTCCACCTATAATTCCGCCAATACCTGCCCCAAATAACATTTTAACAATTACATTTACCGCATAGGCTACAAAGCCGCCTGATAAAACCAGGGCCATAAGTCTTAAGAAGGATACAAAGTCTCCTACCCAAGAGGTAATTCCGTATAGGTCATAGACCCCGGAACCAATCCTTCCGCCTATTGATTTAGCATCACGTCCTGCAAATAGGACTATGCCAACCATGCCGACCGCCATGAGGTAAAGGCCTATTTTGTTTTTGCTTAGGAAATAGTAGATTGGTCCACCTACTGCCATATACCAAAACAAAACATCGTAGATGGCATCCATAGGTTTGCCATCTCTTATATACATATAGCCTTTCATTCCAAGAGCGATAAATAGGGCCGCTCCTCCTATGATAAGACTTATAGTAATAAGCGTATTGATATCAGTTTGGGTATCAATCCAGCCAAATGGCACATCGATAATTCCGCCAAAGACTGATCCAAATAATACTCCAAAACAGCAAGCTGATAAGGATATGCCTAAAAATAGCTTAATCATCTTCTCTGTTGATTTTGGCAAGTCTTTTTTCTTGAGGATTACAAGGGTTGCAATCACACCAAGAGCTCCATAACCTAAGTCTCCAATCATAAAGCCTGTAAATATAGTATAGAAAATGGCCACAAGCAAGGATGGGTCAAATTCGTTATATTTAGGTAGGGCATAGGTTTCAACAACAGATTCGTAAGGTTCAACTATTGCGTTGTTTTCAAGGATAATAGGTACATCTGGATCATCCTTGTCAGCATCTTTTATATCTAGGATATATTCTTTATCTAAGGATTTTTCTATGTCGGCTTTAAACCTGTCAGTCATAGACTCAGGTATGTATCCTTCAATAACATCCATTTGAGAAGTCTTAAGGAAGTTTTCTGTAGCTTCTTCCTTGTTCTTTTCATTGACAAGATATGATTGATACAAATAGAAATCTTCTAGATATTTATCAAACTCTCCTATTTCAGCCTCAATTTTCTTAATTTCGCTCTTAAGATTAGCTTCTTCTTTCTTAAGGGCACTTAGGCTCTTGCTTACAGAAGCATCTGCCTTAATACTTATTCTTGAAAATCCGTACTCTCTTAAAAGTTCTTTAAATCTTTCTTCCTCATCAAGAGAAGCGATAGCAACAATAAAGCTAGTCTTATCCACTTCCGAATACCTATAGATTAGGGATTTGCTAAAGTTTTTATCGACTATGCTCTTCTTTAGGCCATCGTAAAACTGGCTAGAAATAGTACCTGTCTCTACATAGACTCTCTTAGAATCGTACAGACTTCTAATATCGATATCTATATCCTTCCATGGATTAAGGTCTCCTATTTTCTGCTCTATGGCTTGGTTTTTATCAACTAGCCCTTCTCTTTCTTTAACTAATTTTATAAGCTTATCGTAAATGAGATTGAAATCAAAATTCTCAGAATCCTTATAGACCTCATCAATATCTAGCCTTTTAAAGTCTTTGCTCTCTTCTGTAGATGAATATTTTAAGCTAGTCTCAATAGCAAAAGCTAATTTATCAAGCTTTTCATCCAAGGCTTGGATCTTAGTAGAATTTGTAAGCTCTTTTAGATAAGTTTCGTCTTCTTTTACTTTTAAATCGTTAAAATGCACATAGTTAAAATTTTGAAGAATATCAAGTAATAAGCTCCTTTTTTCCTCAAAGGCAAGTAAGCTAAACTTATTCATCTTAACTATTGCCATTATTTACTATCCTTTCTACAAGAGTATTGATAGTCGCTTCAACCTTGGCCTTATCTACATCCAAGATTTTTTTTGACTCATCTCTTGCTTTTGCTATCACTGGTTCTCTCTTTTTTTCTGCCTCTTTTTTAGCATCAGCTAGAATCTCTTCGGCCTTTTTCTTAGCCTTGGCGATCTCATCTTTATAGGCAAGATTTGCTTGGTTTTTTGCCTCTTCAATGAGCTCCCTAGCCTGATCTTTGGCAGCGTCAAGCTCTTTTGCCGCAGTTTCTTCTGCAAGCTTAACTTGACTTAGAATATCATCAGTCATATTTCACCCCCTGTTTATACTTAAATTATATCATATTTTTACCCAAAACGGGTATAATCTAGACAAAATAATTGCTATATTACAAATAAAAAGGAAATTTTATGAAAAAAACTCTAATAACACTTATTTTTGCCTTACTTTTAGTAGGCTGTAAAAGCAAAGATAGGCCAAACTTAGAAGCCTATTCGCTTTCAAAAATACAAGCTTATTCTTATGACCAATCTCTCTACACAAAAGTAAAGCTAATAGATTATCCATCAAATATTAAAGGTCTAGACTCCTATGACAAAAAAGATTTAGCCAATCTTGATTATAACAAAGAAGTAAAGCTAGCCGACTTATTTTTTAGGATACCGGAAAAGGGCCAAATCTTCAAAAACGATAATATATATTATATAGACTTTCCAACAAGTCTTGCCTATGATCTAGTCATATCTTTTGAAGATTTAAGCGATTTTTACGATTATGACCTAATAGACTTATCTAGCAAAATAATAAAAGAAAAAAATCTAAGCCAAAAAATAAGATCTATGCCTATAAAAAATAGCATGGCAAACCTTGATAGCGCATATTTTATAAGCAAGGATGCAAATAAAACATCAACCCACTTTTTTATAAAAGGAGACAGGGGCCTAATCTATTTTGTGATAAGTGAAGATACAAGTAAGTCAAATGCATCAGCAGCTATCATGGCAGATATCCTAATGACAGCCTACAATGCTCCAGATGATCCCTTAGAAATAAATAAATCATTCAAAGACCACAAGGATGCCCTATCAGTCTTTGCCACAAAAGATATCCTAGTAGGAAAACAAAAAATAAAAATCCCAGAAAACTTCTACCTCCACCAAGACGATGATAAGCTAAAATCCTTCATAGCCAAGGATAAAAACGAAGTAATAGCAGAAATAATAATAAAAGAAGATAAAATTACAGGTGATATCTACGAGGCTTATAGCCAAAACTCAGGCCAAATACTCTACCCAGCCCAAATCGTAAATATGGGAAAAATAAATAAATACAAAAATATCCTAGAAGGAGATGTCAGAATCTACCTACAAAATGACACCCTCACAGGCAAAAAATACCTAATAAAAACTAATGACTCCTATATAAGTCTAATAGTAGCAGGCCCACTTGCCAACGAATCCCTAGTTAAATCCATGGCTGAGTCGATTAAACAGTCAATTAAATAAAATAAAAAGAGAAAGAGCTAAAAAAGCAACTTTCTCTTTTTATTTTAAAGGTCATCTTCAATAATTGATGATTTGGAATAAGCTGTAACCTTGGCTTCAAAGAAATCAGTTTTTACTGCATTTGGATCTGAGATTTCATCTACCCACTTCATTGCTTGTGGGATTTCTTTATAACCTTCAAAAAGTGGCTCAAAACCAAGGCCTAGGGCACGAAGATTGCCTAGGTATTTGATGTAATCTTCAATCATCTTTGTAGAAAGGCCTGCTATATTATCGCCTATGGCATATTTGCCCCATTCGATTTCTTGTCTAACACCTTCTTTAAGCATGTCCCTGTAGATTTCTACCGCCTCATCTGTAAAGAGGTCAGGTCTTTCCTTCTTAAGGTCATTTATAAGGGACCTAAAGAGCCATAGGTGGGTATTTTCATCCCTATTTATATATCTAATCTCTTGGACAGTTCCTGGCATCTTGCCATTTCTACCTAAGTTGTAGAAGAAGGAGAATCCTGAATAGAAGTAGATTCCTTCTAAGATATAATTTGCTATTAGGGCCTTTACAAATTGGAATTCATTATCTTTTTGCAAGAATTCATTGTATTGGTCACCAATAAACTCATTACGACGAAGCAAGTGGTCATCTTCCTTCCAAAGGTATAAAATCCTAGTTCTTTCTTCTGGAGAACAAATTGTATCTAGGATATAGGAATAAGATTGGGAGTGGATTGACTCTTGGTAGGTCTGAATTGACAAACAAAGGTTAATCTCATTTGCTGTAACATAGGTTTGTAGGTTTGGCAAATTGGCTGTTTGGATCGAATCAAGGTAGGTTAGAAAGGATAAAATCCTATCAAAAGCCCTCTTCTCATACTGATCAAGCTTCCTATAATCCTTAATATCCTGGCTTAAGTTAATCTCCTCAGGAATCCAGAAGTTATTCATAGCCTGCCTATACCAATCGCTTGTCCAGGTATATTTTAAGTTATTAAAATCGTTAAGATTTGTGGTATTACCTTGGATAATCTTTCTCTTCGCTAGATCTATATCCCCGTTTTCGTTGAAAATACCACGTTTTTCAACTTCTTTCTTCTTACTTTCTTCCATCATAACCTCCTTAAGATAATAACTTCATTACAAATGATGAAACAATTGATAAGACAATGCTTGCAAAAATCAAACTAAAAAAGCTACTATTAATATATGCCCCGCCTACAAATTTAAATGCCAAAGATAAAACAAAGGCAGAAATCACAAGGGAAAATAAGCCAAAAGTCAAAATTGTGATAGGAAAGGCAAAAAATCTAAGTACTGGCTCTACAAACTTTTCAAGTATAGTCAAAACTCCTGCTGTAATAAAAAGGGCAGATGTCTTATCAAAACTGATACTTCTGATAAGTTTACTCAATATAAATAATGAAATTAAATTTACAACAAATAAAGCTAGTAAAACATTTCCACTTTCCTTAGCAAAATTCTTTTTCTTACGTCTATTCATAAAATACTCCTTTTAAAATCCAAGATTTGTTATTGTTGCTTATATACTATTATACCAGATTATTTTTTATTTTAACCAAGATAAATTATTTTAGGGGGTTTTCCCCTAAAAACCCTTTTTTATACTATCCAAGATAATAGCATTATAAAGTTGTTCTCTTCGTAACTTAATCTCATTATGAATTATTTATATTTACTATTGAATCTTCGTTCCAAGGGGAGGCCCAAGGACCCTTTCGTCGCTCTCGGCCGCTAAGGCAAATTGGGTCCACATCGCCCTCCCCCTTATACCCCCGGCAAGCCCGTCGGCTCATGGAGACTTACACCCCGCAAGCGACTCTTGCAGAGGGCAAATTGAAGATTGCCTCTGGCAATCTTCTTTGTTAGACCTGACTGCAATTCATCCTGGAGCAAAATCTATTATTTCAAATCTCGTCAGCTAAAAATTTAGATTCGCTTCACTTCGTTACGCTCAACAGAATTTTATTAACGCTTCCTTGATTTAAAATAATTGACGATTTTATTTCAGTAAATCTTAAGATCACCTTCTCTAGACATACTAATTGCAATGTTTGCGAGAGCAAACGAGCCTTAGAACTGATTCGTCGTTATAATTCTCTCAGAATACAGAACTATATCCCCAAGGTCGGGAGATTTTGTAAATGGAGATGCCGTTAATAAAATCTCCTGACGCACGAGTTAAAATTAAATTCCTGTAATTACTAAGATATAGAGTGCATATAAAAGAAACATTTGGGCTAGATTGAGATTTTTAGGCATCGGAATGTCAAAATCAGTAAGAATAAGGATAGCTAATACAAAGGATTCTGTCTAAAAAGGGAGGATTGCCGTTAGGCAATCTTCTCTGTTCGCACTCCGCTTTAGGAGCAGACGGGGGTGTAGCGTAAGGGGGCCTTAGGGGGAACCGGTGAGGGGGCATCTGCCGCCCCCTTGGGTTCCCCCTAGGTACGAAGATTCAATAGTAAATAAATATAATTTATTAAGTGATAAAGTAACGAAGAATTAAAGTAAATAATAATATTATCTTGGATAATAAAAAAAATAATTTATATTGCATAAAAAAAGAGAGGGCTTTTGGGAGCCCTCCCATAAAAAAACATATCCCAAATAGGGTCTTAGGGGATAATCCCCTAAAATATATTTATCTTGGATAAATCCTATGCGGAGCAAGTATCACATTCTTCCACTTCCAAACTCTTACCTCTTACATAGTAGATGCTTTTTACTCCACTTTCCCAAGCTGTAATGTAGATATTTAGGATTTGTCTCATGGTGTATTCTGTTGTTATATAGATATTGACAGATTGGGCTTGGTCCATGTGTCTTTGTCTTACTCCTGCCATTCTCATGGAAATGTTTTGGTCTATATCGTGGGCATTTTCATAGAGCCAGAAGGTCTTTGTTGTTAGGCCTGGGGCTACTCTTGGTACTATGGCTCCCTTTTTTTCCTCTAGGAAGTAGCGGCTCATTATTGGGTCTACTCCGGCTGATGTGCCTGAGATTATTGATGTTGATCCTGTTGGAGCTACTGCCATTAGGTAGCCATTTCTTAGGCCATTTTCCCTTACTTCTTTGGCAAGATTTTGCCATCTTTCGCTTGTGTAGTTTCTATCTGTGAAGTAGTTGCCATTTTGCCAATCGCTGCCTTCAAATACTTCGTATGATTCCTTTTCTTTGGCAATTTCTACACTTTCTTTGATGGCATAATAGTTTATATCTTCATAGACCCTATCTGCTAGGGCTGCGTGTTTTTCTTCATCTGACCAGCTTATGTCGTTTTTAACGAGCATATGGTGATAGCCGCTTGTGCCTAGGCCTATGGCCCTGTATTTTTTGTTTGTAACTTGGGCATATGGGGTTGGGTAGTAGTTTAGGTCTATTACATTGTCTAGGGCCCTTACTACTGTTCTTACTGTTTCTTCAAGCTCTTGGTCATTGTTTACATCAAGTTTTCCTAGGGTTAGGCTTGCTAGGTTACATTCTACAAAGTCGCCTGGCCTTGTCTTATTTACTATGACTTTTTCCCCATTTTCTGTGACTATCTCTTGGGAGATGGTTTCTGATGGGCTCATGTTTTGGGCGATTTCTGTGCAGAGGTTTGATGAATAAATCATGCCTGCGTGCTTGTTTGGATTGGCCTTATTTACTAGGTCTCTATTGAAAATAAATGGAGTGCCTGTTTCTGACCAAGATTTGATTAGTAATCTTACCATATCTTTGATTGGCATGATTCTTCTTGATATATCCTTGTCAGCTACTAGCTTATGGTAAAATTCTTCAAATTCTTCGCCGTAGGTGTCTTCTATGGCCTTGCCATATTTTTTCTCCACTTCATGTGGGTCAAACATATGCCAATCGCCTTCCATATTATCCCTTACTTCTCTCCAGAAGAGGTCTGGCACGCAAACTCCTGGGAAGACGTCGTGGGCTTTCATCCTGTCATCGCCGTTGTTAGTTCTAAGTCCTAAAAATTCTGGCATATCCTTGTGCCAAATATCTAGATAGACTGCAACTGCTCCTTGTCTTACTCCAAGTTGGTCTACTGCTACTGCTGTGTCATTTGCAAGTCTTATCCAGCGGATTACTCCACCCGCTACTCCTTCAAAACCTCTTATGTCTGAGCCTGATGCTCTGACTTTTCCAAAATACATGCCCATGCCGCCACCGTGTTTAGAGACTTCGGCAAAGTTGGTTATAGACCTGTAAATGCCCTTAAGTGTATCTGGAACAGTCTCTATAAAGCATGATGAAAGCTGATTAAATGGCTTTCTAGCATTGGTCATAGTAGGTGTGGCCATGGTTGCCTTTAAGCTTGATAGAATATCGTAGAGTCTTTTGGCAAAGCCAATCTTATCCTTTTCTGGAATGGCTAGGTGCATGGCAATACCCATAAACATTTCCTGGATATTTTCAATGAGGTGGCCATCATGGCTTCTTATTAGATATCTCTTCCTTACTAGGTCTAGGCCTGAGTAGGTAAAGATGTCATCTCTTTTATGATCAAGATAGGCTTCTAATTCATCTATTTGATCAGATGTGTAATTTTCAAGCATGTATGATCCGTAAAGACCCTTTTCTGTAAGGAATTTGATCTTTGATTTGAAGTCATAAAGCTCGTATCTTTCTTCATATTCTTTTATTTCTAGGTTCATCTTATAGGCTAAAAATCTTGCTGCAATTATCTCCCAATCTGGGGCTTCCTTGCTTGTTAATTCACTTGCAGCCCTTATTATAGCATCTAGGATTTGTTTTTCATTCATGTCTGGTTTGGTGAATGATTCAAATTTAAAATACAGACTTTCTATAGGATATCTTTGGCTATCAAATTCTCTTTGAACCTTGGCAATTATTTCCATTAGGTCCTTATCGTCTATATATTCCTTAAAATCGTAGATTACTTTTCTATCCATGTTGTGCTTGGCACGGTAGAGGATAAAAGATTTTACCTCTCTGTAGTAGTTTTCATCAATAAGTCCAAGCTCTACTAAGTCTTGAACTTCTTCTACTGTGACTGTGTGGTCTTTTGGGAATTTCTTCTTGATGGTATCCCTTATTTTTTGGGCTATGCTGTCTAATTTCTCATCACTTATGGATGAGTCTACCGAGATAAATGCCTTTGCTATGGCTCTTTTGATTTTCTCTATCTCGAAGTCAACCTTTGATCCGTCTCTTTTAATTATCTTCATTGTATCTCCAAACTAACTACTAGATGTAGTGGTATTTTCTCAAAATCTATAGATATCATACCTTATATGGTGGCTAGTGTGAAATATAGATAAAAAAAGCACAAAGGCCTTCAAAGCTTATCTCTGTGCTATTTTTTATAATTTTTATCTTTTCATTAATAATAAATTTACCAAAAAGTCAATTTACCTAAATTTCTTTTGCATACAAATCCCTATAAGCATCTTCCCTTACGACAGCTGTGTCTGTGAAAAGGTCGATTAAAGTTTGCTTTTTAGGTGTGAAAAGGGCTAGGGCATATAGGAAAATCAATTTATTTTGGATATATCTTCCTGCAATTTCTCTTATTAAGATTTGACTATTTGATAGGTCAAAACCATCTAAAGATACCACCCTAAGGCCAGTTATAATCTTACCTAGGGATTGTCCTCTTGTGATTAGGGATGTGATTGTAAAATAGGCCAGGCTTATGATTATATTAAGGCTTGCTAAAATACCTAAACCCATAAATTTTACATCTTCTCCAAGAGGGATAAAAAACTTAATTATGGTAAAAAGAGCAGATACGATTATCATATCGATAATATAGGCTAAAAACCTTATACCAAAGGATGAATAAGCGTAAGCAAAGTCTCTTTCCTTATAAATCTTCTTATTTTCCATAGACTCCCCCGTAGATATACATAGGAGCTTGCCTATTTTCTTCCATTAATTCCTTTAAGATAGCAAGATCAGAAGAAGATTTCTTTAGGTCTTCTACCTTTTGGAAAAGTTGTCTGAAAGAAAGGTTGGCAAAGGAGCTTTCGACTACTTGTGGGTCATCTAGCTTGTTTTCCTTAATCATATCATCTATTGCCATATCTATATCGCCAATCTTATCTACTAGACCATTTTTTACAGCTTGAGCTCCGTCATAAACCCTACCATCGGCAAGCTTTCTAACATCTGCCTCACTCATTTTCCTTCCTTCAGAAACAATTTTTACAAAGCGACCGAAGGCTGAATCTACAAGGCCTTGGAGGTAGGCTTTTTCTTCATCATTTAAATCTCTTCCCATGGTGCCTGTGTCCTTCATCTTACCAGAAACCACGTTTTGCTCCTTGATTCCATATTTTTCAAAAAGTCCTTGGAAGGAACGACCACCCATTATTACACCGATTGATCCTGTGAGGGTCTCATTTGAAGCATATATCCTATCTGTAGGGGCAGATATATAATAACCACCAGATGCAGCCATCTCTTCCATTACAGAATAAACTGGGATTTTCATCTCTTTAAGTTTTTTAATTTCCTTGGCGATTTTTTCTGAAACATAAACAGAACCACCTGGAGAATTTACAGCAAGGATGACACCCTTTGTAGTTGGGTCATCTGCTGCTTCCTTAAGCTGGTCGATTACAAATTGGCTATTGTCATCGCCTTGGATTACCCCTTCTAGGGAAATTTTTCTAATCTTTTGGCTAGGATTTGTTCCTTGGATTACTTCTTGATCAAATAGTTGAGACTTGCCCAAATCTTTAAGGTAAGATAGGCCCTTAGCCTCTTTTTCCTCGCTAGTGTCTTTCATAAACATAGAAGCAACTAGGACAAGGACTGCAAGTCCTACTGCTATCCATCTTTTTGCGTTATTTTTCATAAAAACTCCTTTATATTTCAATCTTAACTAAAATTATTATACCACAAACAAATCAAGACTTAAGCAAGTTGATTGCATTTTGTTAAGCTTTAAGTACAATGAATATACATCACAATTATCGTTAACACTCGATTACATTGTTATGTATAGGTCCATGTGGACCTATCTACATAAATTAAGCTGTATTTTTTCAAAAAATATGGCTTAATTATTTTTTTAATAAGGATACTTATGAATTATATAGAAAAAAAAGAGAAACTAATAAAAATTATCAAAGACCTCTTAAAAGATAAATTTATCCTAGCCTTTTCTGGCGGAGTTGATTCAGCCCTCATCATGAAACTTGCAAGCCTTTATAGGGAAAGTGAAAACGATGTTAGGGCTATGTTTTTTAAGGCCCTGTCCACCACAAAGGAAGAAGAAGAAAATGCCATAAAGCTAGCCAAAGAAATGGGTGTAGACCTAGTTATAAGGGAGGTTGACATACTCACCAATGAGAAAATCGCCCACAATGCCAAGGACAGGTGCTACCATTGCAAGAAAACCCTCTTTAGCGAGGCCCTAAAGCTAAGGGAAGAGAAAGGTTATGGGGCTGTTGTCGATGGAACAAATACAGACGATCACAAGGTCTATAGGCCAGGTCTTATGGCCCTAAGAGATTTGGGGGTAATAAGTCCCCTAAATCAGGCGGGCTTTTCTAAGGCAGATGTCAGACGCCTTGCAGAAGAGCTTGACCTTAGGGTGGCCAAAAAACCATCAGCTCCTTGTCTTTTAACTAGATTTCCTTATGGGACACAAATCAAAAAAGAAAAGCTAGATAGGTTAGAGACGGCAGAAGGCTTTATAAGAAGTCTTGGCTATGAAAAATTTAGACTAAGGGACCACGATGACCTTGCAAGGCTTGAAATTGAAAAGGCAGACTTCCCTAAGTTCTTTAAGGAATATGACCTTGTTGTTAAAAAACTAAAAGACCTCGGGTATTCCTATGTATGCCTTGATATGGAGGGTTTTAGGTCTGGTTCAATGGATATAAATCTCTCCAAGGAAGAAAAGGATAAGTACAGCCTATGATTGATAAGAAACAACTAATTGATAACATAAAAAAAGGCAAAATAAGCGATGAAGAGGCTCTTGAAATCCTAAATGACAAGGGCTATGAAGATATAGGCGATGCTGTCAAGATAGACTTTTCTAGAAAATCTCGAAGGGGCTTTCCTGAGGCCATCTATTGTGCATCAAAAGATGATGAAAGCCTGGTAAGAATTTTTGAAGCCTTTGCCAAGAAAAAAGAATCTGTAATAGGAACCAGGGCAAGCAAAGATCAATTTGACCTAGTTAAGGCCAAGGTAGATGATGTCACCTACAACGAACTTGCAAGGATTATCTCCCTAGATTTTAGTAAGGAAGAAGAAAAAATCGGTGAAATTGCCATAGTTTGTGCAGGCACAAGCGATTTGCCAGTCCTTCTTGAAGCAGAGATTACAGCAAAATTTTTGGGAGCAAGGGTTAAAACCTACACAGATGTGGGTGTTGCAGGCATTCACAGGCTTCTAGATAAGATAGAAGATATAAAAAAGGCAAATGTCATAATAGCCATAGCAGGCATGGAAGCAGCCCTAGCTACAGTCCTTGCAGGCCTTGTAGATAAGCCAATCATAGCTGTCCCAACCTCAGTTGGCTATGGGGCAAATCTCGGCGGAATCACTGCCCTTCTTTCCATGATAAATTCTTGTGCGGAGGGAGTTAGCGTTGTAAATATAGACAATGGCTACGGAGCAGCCTACGCAGCCTGTCAGATAAATAAATTAATAGCGAAAGGAAATTAAAATGGACCTTTATTTTGAAATGTATTCAGGCATAGCAGGAGACATGACCATAGGAGCCCTCCTAGATTTAGGAGCTAGCAAGGAAAAATTAGTCGAAGGCATCAAATCTCTAAAGCTTGATGGCTACAAACTTGTCTTTGAGAGATCCAAGAAAAATGGCATAGATGCCTATAATTTTGATGTCATCCTAGAAGGTCACCACCACGACCACGACCATGATCATCACCATCATCACGATCATGAACACGAACACACACATGACCACCACCATCACCATGGCCATGTCCACAGAAATATAGAAGATATTAGAAAAATCATAGAAGACTCAGACCTTAATGAAAATATCAAGAAAAATGCCCTCGGTATCTTTGATATAATAGCAGATGCAGAAGCTGTGGCCCATGGCATTGATAAAACAGAGGTCCACTTCCACGAAGTCGGAGCTGTTGATTCAATCATAGATATAGTAGGAGTAGCAATCCTTCTTGATGACCTGGGAGTAGAAAATATTTACTTCTCAGACCTCTATGAGGGTTCCGGCTACCAAATGTGTGCCCACGGCCCAATGCCAATACCTGTTCCAGCTGTGGCAAATATCCTAGCTGATTCAGATATAAATCTTAATTTTATAGGAGAAGAAGGCGAGCACATCACTCCAACTGGAGCTGCCATAGTCAAATATTTCTATAAAAAAGCCCCAACAAGCTTTAAAATCAAAAAAATCGGCCTAGGAGCTGGCAACAAAGACTTTGAAAAGTCAACCAATATCCTAAGGGTCATGGAAATTGAAATAGATAAAAAAAAACTGTAAAACTGCTTGAAACAAATATAGATGACCAAAGTGGAGAGCTTTTAGCATTCACCTTAGAAAAAATTATGGAAGTGGCACTTGATTGCTACTTTTCTCCAATCTTTATGAAGAAAAACCGCCCAGCCTATAAATTATCAGTAATTTATAAGGCAGAGGATGAAGAAGCTATAGAAGATATAATCTTTACCCAAACCACAAGCATCGGTGTAAGGAAATTTGACCTAGACAGGACAGTTTTAGATAGGGAAATTATCAAAATCTCTTATAAGGGAAAGGACTACCTTGCAAAGCAAGTTAGCTATAAAGATAAAATCTTCACCTATCCAGAATACGAATCCGCTAAGACCTTGGCAAAAGATCAAAATATCTCCCTAAAAGAAGCCTACGACATCCTAAAATCCCTATAAGTGGGTATAAAAATACTAGGAGGCAGCTTATGAGATACGAATTTATCGAAGTCCCTTTTGAGGGCGGCCTTAAGGCAGGAAAAACAGACACCTTTGAAAAGTGCAAGGAAATCATCAATGAAAAAGCAAAGGAAGGCTGGGAACTCGTTCAGATAGTCCCAGTAACCAATGAAAAATGGTCATCCTATGCTTTTCTTAATTACACTTTGGTTTTCAAGGTTAATGATTAGGACAAGCAAAAAGAGCTGGTAGATGATTCCAGCTCTTTTGCTTGTCTATATTTCTCTTTTAATGAAATATTTTCTTAAAAATTATTTTCTAAAAAATCTAATAGCTTCTCCCCTATCTCGAATAAGGAAATAAAGTAATTGCAGGGAAAAATCTATTGGCCTTTTTAATTTTCAAAAAGTATAAATCATTATAAATATATTTACCCAATAAAAAACCGACCAAATGGCCGGTTTTTCTTATTCTTCATCGCCTGATAAGTCTATAAATCTCTTATTTTCCTTATCTTCTTCCACTTTTTCATCCTCTTTTGGACCTTCTTGTGGATTTTCTTCTTTTATATTTTCTTTAGAATTTTCTAAGTCTTTGACATCTACATCGGTATTGTCTGCGATTTTTTCTTCACTTACCTCTTTATTTTTCTTTCCTTCAAGGATTTCCATAAATTCTTCACCTGTGATGGTTTCTTCTTTTAATAAGAAGTCTGAGATTTCGTGGAGTTTATCGATGTTGTCTTTTAGGATTTCTATAGCTCTCATGTGAGCATTTGCTATTATTTTTCCTACCTTTTCATCTATCTTATTGCCTGTACCATTTGATACTATCATGGCTCTTTGACCACCTAGGTAGCGGCCTTGAATTTGTTCTAGTTGCATGAAGTCAAAGTCTTCATCCATACCATAGATTGTGACCATGTTTCTGGCTATAGCTGTAGCTCTTTCTATATCATTTGAGGCACCTGTTGTCTTGGTGTTAAAGATTAACTCTTCTGCTGACCTACCTCCTGCAAGGGTTACTATTTCATCAAATAGCTCTTGCTTGGTCATGATATATTTCTCATCCTTATCGACTGTCATGGTATAACCTAGAGCCCCGCCTGTTCTTGGGATTATGGTTATCTTTGTGACTGGGGTCTTGTGGGTTTGGATGGCTGCTACTAGAGCATGGCCCACTTCATGGTAGGCTATGATTTTCTTTTGATCATCTGAAATTACAGCATTTTTCTTTTGCATTCCTGCTATTACTGTTTCGATTGATTCTTCAAGGTCCTCTTGGCTTAGCTTATTTCTGCCTTCTCTTACAGCTCTTAGGGCACCTTCGTTTACTATATTTGCAAGGTCTGCTCCGGATGTGCCGGCAGTTCTCTTGGCTATTTCTTCGTAGTCGATGTTTTCTTCTTTTTTAATCTTTTTGGCGTGGACTTTTAGGATGTCTTCACGGCCCTTTAGGTCTGGAAGTTCTACTTGGACTTGCCTATCAAACCTTCCCGGTCTTTTTAGGGCTGGGTCAAGGATTTCTGGCCTGTTGGTTGCAGCTAGTAATACTACTCCCTCTGTCGCATCAAAACCGTCCATCTCGTTTAGGAGTTGGTTTAGGGTTTGTTCACGTTCGTCATTGCCTGAATATCCTGAAACATCACGCTTTTTACCTATGGCATCTATCTCATCTATGAAGACTATACATGGGGCCTTTTCCTTGGCTTGCTTGAATAAGTCTCTTACCTTAGATGCTCCCATACCTACAAACATCTCTACAAATTCAGATCCTGATATAGAGAAGAATGGTACCTTGGCCTCACCTGCTACTGCTTGGGCAAGGAGGGTCTTACCTGTTCCTGGAGGGCCTACTAAAAGAACTCCCTTTGGAACTCTGGCTCCAATTTCCTTGTATTTTCTAGGATTGTGCAAGAAGTCTACTATTTCGCTTAGGCTTTCCTTGGCCTCTTCCTGGCCTGCCACATCCTTAAAGGTCTTGCCTGTTTCATTTTCCATATAGACCTTGGCATTGGACTTGCCAAAGTTCATGAAATCAGCTCCACCTCTGCCACCCATAGTCTTTGATAAAGACCTTGATGCGAAGTAGAAGATTACCATTATAAAGATAAGTGGAAGAATACTTTGGAGGAAGACTGCTAGGTAAGGGTTCATCCTTGTTTCTATGTCTTTGCCAAATTCTAGCTTATCATTTCTTTTTTTGGCTGCAAGGAGTCTTTCAGTTAGGTCTGTATCTTCCCAAAGACCTGTTTGGTAGGTTTTTTCTTTGCCATCTACCTTAGCCTTGAAGGTGTATTTTAAATTGTCCTTGCTTACTTCTGTTACCTGATCATTTTCGATCATTGATACAAATTGACTGTAGTTTACTTCCTTAGCTCCGTCGTTTTTGGCAATCGGATTAAAGAGGAAACTAAAAATAAAATATACTATTAAAGCCCCTATCCAATAATAGATTAAGGGTCTATTTTTCTTTCCTTTTTGATTCATATACTTCTCCTTGATATATACTTATCAAGTAATACGTCTAATTCTCTAAGCTCTGAGACTATGGTTTCAAGGTTTAAATCTACCATATCATCTGGGAAATCTTTTCTGATTTTATCAAAGTATTCGCCAACCACATGGCTTGCCTTGATTCCTTCTTCAGTTAGCTCAACGTTTACTACTCTTTCGTCAGCTTCGCTTCTTTTTCTAACAACAAAGCCCTTTTTCTCTAATTTTTTGCAAATATTTGAGATGTTGCCCCCAGTTACGCCTATGGTCTTGCCAAGACTACCTATGGATACGTCTTGATCGCTTGAAAATAGGGCAATTATAATCTTAATCTGTAGGGGAGTAAGATCTAGCTTATTTGCTGTTTCTGTCAATAGTAGGTCTATTTTATGTGAAATCTCTCTAATCAAAGAGAAGATTATATTGTTAAATTCAAAAAAATCTATGTGTTCTGTTGCCACGTTCTCCTCCATTTCTTTTTACAGTGTTTTCACTACCTATATTAAACTACTTTTTTATAAAAAGTCTATATTTTACATTTAATATCATAGAGAGTCTTATAAGCTTGAAAGGTAGCTTGCTGCATTAAGGCCTGCTATCTGCCCTTCTCCAACAGCCTTGGCTATTTGATAAGGCTTGCCAGTGATATCTCCTGCTGCAAAAAGCCCCTTGATACTTGTCTCAAGGTCTCTATTTACAAGGATGTGGTTTCCATCTAGCTTTATCGATGGGATAAGTCTTTCAGGCTTGGATGAGTCTTTTATTATAAAAAATCCATCTGCCTCAATTTCCTTGCCTGACTTAAAGATGAGCTTATCTGCATGATTTTCTCCTTCAAAGCCTAATGGGATTTCTCCTTCTATAACCTCTATAGAATCGTTAAGTTTTACTTCCTTCTTTGTCATGTTAACAAAGGTCACTTTTTCTACTATTTCTGATGTAAAATTTGCATCTTCAATAGACTCTTGGTTATAGCCTATAATTACGACTTTCTTGCCTCTGTAGAGGGCTGCATCGCAGGTTGCACAATAATTGACACCCCTTGCAAAAAATTTCTCTTCATTTTCTAAATCTCTTGCAAGCTCTATGCCCGTGGCAATTATTACAGAGGATGCTTCTATCATCATATCTTCATTTTCGATTTCCAGAGCAAAATACTTGCCCATGGCATAGACTGTTTTAACTCTCTTACTTGACCTTTCTATAGGATATCCTGCAAGGGACTTTTTGAAATTTTCATTTAAGTCTTTACCGCTTATTTCCCCAAAACCCAGGTAATTTCTGATGGACCTAGTCTGTGTAATTTTTTTTGAATCGGTCCCAAAAATTATTACTGACTTGTTTCTCACCTTAGAATTTAAAGCGGCGCTAAGTCCTGCAGGACCTGCGCCGATTATTGCAATATCATATCTCATTATATGAATTTACTCATTTCATCTATTATGGCATCTTTGGTGTGAAAGCCTACTAGGTTTTGTTTTAGGATGCCATCTTTAAATATAAATAGGCTTGGTACAGCATTTACATTGTATTGGGCAGCTATTTCGTTAGATTCATCCACATCTAGCTTATATATTTTATAGTCAACCTCATCTGCCAATTCTTCAAGGATTGGTGCTTGCATCTTGCATGGGCCACACCAAGTCGCAGAAAAATCTACTAGGCAAAGGCCACTTCCATTTTCTACATGCTCTCTAAATTCAAATGTATCTAATTGTTTCATTATTGCTCCTTAATTGTTTTGTTCCACTAGTCCTGCTACGTGGTTTACTGGTACAGAATATATTATACCCTTTCCAGCCTCCTCCAAATCCATCTGCTTATATATTTCTGCTGTAATTTTTTCTTCAAGGTCTTTTTTAATTAGCATTACTACCATGTCTTTTTCAGGCTCTATATTCATATTAAAGAATATCCTGCCCTTTATTTCTTCTCCTGCGCCCCTGCCATGGATGACAGTTGCACCCCTTGCTCCATTATCCTGAGCTATGTGGATGGCTTTTTGGCCCATATGTCTATCCACTATGACATACAAACATACATATTCCATCTTATTTTCTCCCTCTAAAGCTGTCGAATAAGCTATAGCTGTATTTACAGACTTAAGCTTATCTGAAATTTTCTCAATAATTTTACCTGCTATATCTTCCTCTATTAGACCGACCACTACTTCCTTCTTGGTCTTATCAATGGCTAGGGAATTTAGGATGTGGCTTGGTGCTGATCCTTCTCCATAAAAACATGAAATAGCACTTGCCCCATGGTCTTGTAGAATTTTCATAAATCCTGATCCCTTCCCTCTCGGAAGAACTATTCTTAAAAATTGCATCTTATCTCCTATATAAGTTACCCATTATCATAATGGTCAAAACCGGCATCATGGCTACAAAGGCGATTACCCCGAAGCCATCAGCTATATTTCCAGCAACTCCCTGGCAAAAGGCCAAAATAAAGGTGGCTGTCATTGGCCCTGAGGCTACCCCGCCTGAGTCAAAGGCTATACCAACAAAGATTTGGTCAACCCTCCTTGATAGGATTAGGGAAAGTAAAAAGCCTGGTACAATTAGCATCCATAGGGCAAAACCATCGATTCTTATCCTAAAGATGGCAAGCATCACCGCAAAGGCAACCCCTATAGATAGGGCTACTAGGATATTTTTCCTTGGTATAGAACCACCAGTTACATCCTCTACCTGCTCGGCAAGAACGGATACGGCTGGCTCTGCCAAGACTACCAAAAGCCCAAGTACAAAACCTATTAGAGGGAGGAATTTGGAATCGGCAAGGCCTTCGCCCATGACTCTTGCAAGCTCCATAAAGCCGCCTTCAACACTTGTCAAAAATACTATAAGGCCAAGATAGGTATAAAGCATTCCTATACTGATTCTTCTGAGCTCATCTTTTTCTACCTTAAAATATAAAAAGTTCATTATATAAAAGACAAGGGCAATAGGCACAATGGCAAAAGTAGAGTTAATAAAACCACTATATAGGGCCGAACTATGAGCAGCTTCTTTGATTAGGACATCTCCTCCCTTAGAAAATAAACTCATGATAAGTCCTGCAAGTATAGGACCTGTTGATGCAAGACCTACTAGGCCAAAGGAATCATCCTCAGTCCTCTCGCCCTTAAGGGATGCCACCCCTAGGCCTAGGGCAATTATAAAGGGTGTGGTCATAGCTCCTGTTGTAGCCCCTGATGCATCAAAGGCAATTGCATGACCCACATCATCTGTAAATATCATTAGGACGAAGACTGTAAGATATAATGCCCACATCATATTTGATAAGCTTATTTCCTTAAATATTCTAAATAGGCCCAGGGAAATCATCATTCCCACTCCCAAGGATATGATCATAACAATAATTTGGGCAGAAATTCCCACAGCACTTGTTACTTCATTAGCAAGAATCAGCAAATCAGGTTCTGCAACTGAAATTGTAAATCCAATAAAAATACCAAAGATAACCACTTTTGCTATCTTATCAAATCTTGCTATAAAATCTCCCATCATAGATCCAATTTCTGAAATTGAAATCTCTACTCCTGTTAGAAATACTCCCAGGCCAAGAATTACTCCCACACATCCTATAAAAAAGTTGATTAGTAGCTTAGTTTCCACTCCCACAAAGAGGTTCAGGACCACTACTAGGATGGCTATGGGTATTACGGACTTGGATATGTTTTTAATTTCTTCTAAAAATATAATCCTCACCTTTCTTCTCTAAATATTTATAAAAAAAGAGCAATCCAAAAAGATTGCCCTTATATATTTTCTTATTTGCTTGAAGCGGCTCTTTCTGCTGCTTCTCTTGCTCTTTCTGATGCTTGCATTGCTGTTATGATAGCTATTTCATATACATCTTGAGCTGAACAACCTCTTGAAAGGTCGTTAACTGGTGCATTTAGTCCTTGGAGTATTGGTCCTAGGGCTTTATAACCGCCAAGTCTTTGTGCTATCTTATAACCGATGTTTCCTGCTTGTAGGTCTGGGAAGATAAATACATTACACTTACCAGCTACTTCTGATTTTGGTGCCTTGTTAGCAGCTGTTTTTGGATCTATAGCAGCGTCAAATTGGATTTCTCCTTCTACTCTTAATTCTGGGTCAAGGTCTCTTGCTATTGCTGTAGCTCTTGCAACCTTTGTAGCTAGGTCGTGGTGAGCAGAGCCTAGGGTTGAGAATGATAAAAGTGCTACATATGGGTCGATACCAAATGATTTAGCAGTGTGGCTTGTTTCTACTGCAACTTCTGCAAGCTCATCAGCTTCTAGGGTTATATTTACTGCAGTATCTGCAAATACTAATTGTTCACCGTTTGGTCCTAACATTACCATAACACCTGATACTCTCTTTTGACCAGGTTTGGTTCTTATAATTTGTAGGGCAGGTCTAATAGTGTCTGCTGTTGTGTGGATTGCACCTGATACAAGACCATCTGCATAACCAGATTTAACTAACATAACACCGAAGTAGTTTAAATCTCTTCTTAAGATAAATTCTGCTTCTTCTCTGTCTATTTTTCCTTTTCTAATTTCTGCAAAAGAATCAACCAATTCATCGAAATTTTCAAATGTTTCTGGGTTTAATATCTTTATATTAGATATGCTCTTGCCTAATTTATCAGCAGTTTTTTGGATTTCTCCTTGGTCACCTAATACGATTGGTTGTAATAAACCTTCTTCTTGGTGTCTAATAGCTGCTTCCAAAACTCTCTCGTCTTTACCTTCTGGTAAGACAATGGTAAGGTTTTTTCCTTCTATAGTTTTTATCGCTTGATCTAAAATACCTACTTGTGCCATTAAGTCCTCCTAATTTTTATACTTAATTTTATTACTAATATTATATTGTAAAATATATTAAATTGCTAGTTATTTTTTATCTTTTAGCCTTTTTTAAAGCCTGTTCTTCAGCCTCAGATAATTCCTCCCTAGCCTTACCGCTTACAACTTCCTTTAAATAGACGTTTGAAGTGTTATCTCCATATAGACTAGTTAGGATAATTCCATTATGAAAATTATCAAGCATACATAAACAGAAAGAAAGTTCCCTGCTTTGGCCCTCAAAGGCATCAAAGTGAACTGTAGATATATTGCTTACAGCGCCCATTGTTGTGTCTTTTGCATCTGCTGCTGTTTTATTTATATTTTTTAGCTCCTTGTGGGATGATTCTATCTGGTCATTTAGCCTATTTAATAGCTCTTCTATGTTTACATCTGGATCATTACCCCTTAGGAGGTGATCATATCTTTGTTTTTGTCTGCGTGTTCTATTTTGTAGGGACTTAATCATGGCAAATTGTATGACTACGACAAGTGCCAAGCATCCCATTCCTATATATAATCCTGTCAAGATTTCCTTCTTTCTATAATAATTAGATTTTTTTCATAAAGCTTTTCCGCTTCACTTTTTACTTCATCTATATTATACTTAAAATTTGTTTGATTTAAATTTATATCAATTGTTGGTAGGCTTGCATCAATTGCAGCCTTAAGTAGGATATTTGCAATCTCCCCATCTGAAATTGTATAAGACTTTCCATTTTCTAGAAAAAATCCTAAATGCTTCATAGCCTCTAAGATTATGGTATTTAGCTTAATCTGTGGCCTTGCAGCATCTATAAAATATTTTTCATCGACATTTTTTTCCTTTATGCACTTATCTACTAAGATTGTCGCATATTTTATATCCTCATCAGCAAGGTCTGTTAGTAGGCCTGAGATATGATTTAATGTTTCACGTGAAACATTTGCCTGATCATTCTTAGCCCCGTAGTCCTTCTTATCCATCATAAAGATTAGATTTACTGCCATATTAGCAATCATTATTACAAGAGCTCCACCGCCTGGGTTGGCACTTGGCTTTCTAATCTCTCCTAAGAGTTTCTCAATCGAATAAGAATTAATCATCTTCACCAAGCCTCTTATAAATATTTTCCAAATCTTCTATAGAATAGCAATCTATTACTAGCCTATAAGTATCCTTATCCTTCTTTATTGATACTTTGGTTGATAGCTTATCCATGAATTTTTCTTCAAAGTCATCAAAGAGGAGCTGATCAAGGTTTGGGAGCTTTTCTTCCTTAGTATCTTTACTATCCTTGCTTAGGTCTAGGTATTTACCCTTGTGCTTTTCATTTTCTAAAGTTTTTGGACTTTCTTCCTTGCTAGGCTTATCAGCCTTCGCTCTGGATAGTTCTTCTACTTCCCTTACGACAGTTTTCTTATTTTTATAATCTTCAAGAGCTTTTTTTCTATCATCCTCATCTTTTAAGGAAAGAAGGCTTCTGGCTTGTGATGATGAAATTTCACCCTTATTTAGGGCTTCTTTTTCAGAGACTTCTAGCTTTAATAGCCTCATAGTATTTGCTATATAGGACCTGGACTTGCCCATCTTTTCTGCTATCTGATCTTGGGTTAAGTTATATGTTTCATAAAGCTTCTTGTAAGCTGTAGCTTCTTCTATAGAAGATAAATCTTCCCTTTGGACATTTTCTATAAGTGATAAGATTTCTATATCCTTATCTTCATAGTCTTTGATTATGGCTTCTATTTCTGTAGCTCCATTTAGAAGGCTTGCCCTATACCTACGCTCTCCCGCTAGAATTTCGTAATGGTCACCAGCTTTTGATAGGCTTATTGGATTTAAAAGACCATATTCCTTTATTGACCTTGCCAAATCTTCCAGACCCTTTTGGTCAAAAGTTTTTCTTGGCTGGCCTTCCCTAGCCTTAATCTTATCAAGGGAGACCTTTATTATCCTACCTTCATGATTTGTATCTTTAGCATCAGGTATAAGAGATGATAGGCCCCTGCCTAGGCTTCTTTTCTTATTCATACGTCCTCCGATATTTCTTGAGCTAGGCTGATGTAGGCCATAGCTCCCTGGCTTTTTGGATCATATTCTACCGCTGACTTGCCATGGGATGGGGCTTCAGCAAGTTTTACATTTCTAGGAATCATTGTCATAAAGACCCTATTTTTGAAATATTTCTTTACTTCTTCAACTACTTCATAAGCAAGTTTCGTTCTCTTATCGAACATAGATAGAAGGACTCCTTCTACATATAAGTCCTTATTTAGAGATTCTTTTACAAGCTCAAATGTATTCATAAGCTCACTTACTCCCTCAAGAGCATAGTATTCTGTCTGTATTGGAATAATTATAGAATTTGATCCTACTAGAGCATTTATTGATAAGAGTCCTAGTGAAGGTGGTAAGTCTATGAGGATAAAGTCATACTCGGTCTTTATAGCAGCTAAAATTGTCTTAAGCTTCTGGGTTCTTTCTACTGGGTCAAGCTCTACAAGCTCAACTTCAAGACCTGAAAGAGAATTTTCTGAAGGAATTAAGTCTACGCCTGATTTTGTCTTTATTATATACTTATCTATATTTTCTAAAGACTCTTCTGGATTTTCTTCAACTGTCTTTTCTTCTTCAGTATTATCTTCTGCTATGTCACCCTCGGTCACTTCTGCTTTATCATCTTTAGGACTTGTAAAATAAAACAAGTCATAGATAGATGTCTCAACCTTATTTTTATCTATTCCCAAACCTGTTGTGGCATTAGCTTGGGGATCCATATCTATTACTAAAACCTTCTTGTCTAGGTAGGCAAGGGCTACTGCCAGGTTTACAACTGTAGTAGTTTTCCCTACTCCTCCCTTTTGATTAAAAACTGATATAATCTTCATATACACCTCTTACTATTAAAATACTCATGTCAATGGCTTTATTCTTGCACACACGTCTAACCTTGTTACGTTCACCCTTGACCTTTACCTGCCTTATATATTTTTTTCCTTTATAGGAGACTCCTACATAAGCTACTCCCAAATGGGCATAGCCAGATGTGGCTATTCTTAGGTCAGAATCAAGTCCATCAAGCATTTCGCTTACAACTTCCTTGCTCACCACGTCGTACTTGTCGATTGTTTCATATGAAACACCTAATATTCTATGCTTAGCTTCATTAGAATAAGTCACAAAGGATTCCTTAAGCACATCGCTTGCCCCACTTATATCTATAATAGAGCTTGCAATTAAGCCTCCAGTTATTGATTCAGCAGTTGAGACTGTCTCTCTATTATTTCTTAGCTCATCTATTAAGACTGCCTCACGAGACCTATCATCAGTAGTTATAACTAGACCTCCGAAGGCATCTTTCACACTTTTTAGGCCCCTTTCCAAAGACTCATTTAATGTGTTTTCATCAGGGGCAGATGCTGTTATCCTTAGCTCTACACCGCTAGTCTTGGCATAAGGGCTTATGGTTGGATCAGATCCACTTAGGTAAATCCTACTTGCCACATCCCATTCACCGAGAAGTCCTATCTTACAATTTATAGACCTTATTAGTCTATCAGTCGCAAGTTTCGGTGTTACTTCCGTATCAAACATATTTCTCATCTCATTTGGTGGCCCAGGCATAAGTATGTACTTAGACTTATTTTTTGATTCTAAGATGCAACCTGGTGCTGTCCCTTGGGTATTTCTTAAAATCACCGCCGACTTAGGAAATATGGCTTGTTTTCTATTTACTTCCATAGCCTTATTTTTATTTTCAAAATATCTCCTAAGTTCTTCATAGGAATATGGGTCAAGAACCATCTCATCTTCAAGCCCGCAGACTTTTACTGCCACTTCTCTTGTAATGTCATCCTCTGTCGGTCCAAGGCCACCTGTTATAAATATATAGTCATAGGCCCCATCAGCTTCCTTAAGCCCTTGATAAAGTCTATCCGGATTATCACCAATGGTTTCCATCTTATATAAATTTATGCCCAGGTCCTGGAGCCTTTCTGCAATAAATTTAGAATTTGTATCTAATATTGATCCTAGTAGGATTTCTGTACCTACCGAATAAATTATAGCTTTCATTATAACCACCTTAATGTTTCACGTGAAACTTTTATACTTATATTTTACTTCATAAGCTTATAAAATCTAATTTTGTGAAACAAAAAACACCTAGGCCTTTTGCCTAAGTGTTATAAGTGAATATACTCCTATTACCATAAATATTATATAAATACCAATACCTATTGGACTAAGTCCTTGGTCGATTATCGGAATCAAAGCTAGGATATTATTTGTAGCGTGGATTATAATAGAAGCCTTTATGGATCTTGTCTTGTAATAGGTCCATGCCAGTACCAAACCCATAACAAAAGTATTTGGGGACTGGAGTATATTAAAATGATACAAACTAAAAATCAATGCTGTTAGAAAGATTGTTGTCTTTACAGAAACATGCCTATTAAGCTCTTCAAAGAGGACTCCCCTAAAAAGAAGCTCTTCGACTATTGGTGCCCCAACTGCAACTGTAAGTATTAATACTAGACCATCAAGATTAGTCTGAGCATTGAAGGCATTTTCCATAAGGTTTAGGGCTGATGTAAGTAGTTCTGTACCCTCCATGGCCTTCATTATAATATTTGTTAAGAGTAGACCAAAGCCAACTGTACCTAAGCCGATTCCTACAAATCTTATAGGATTTTCAAGTTTTTCATTTTTTATATACCTTTGAGTAAAATTTCTATAAAATGTCTTATCACGCTTATCCATATATATGGCAAGGATGGTAAGTTTTACTAATTGGCCTGCCAAGAGCCCGTAGACCATATAATTAGCAGACTGTAGGAAGTTTCCTGTTTTTAGGACTGCTATAAGGCCTGGAATAAAGACACCTGTAAGAGCATCTATTACTATATTAAAGGCTAGAAATAATACTATAATAAGGAATGATTTTAAAAATTTCATATAGACTCCTTTGTTTCATATGAAACATTAAAGGGGTTTTCTCTTTGGGAGATTTTGTCCCCTTGGGTAGCTTTTCTTACAAGATTTTACCTTTTTAACAATGACATTTACCCTTTCATTGCCGTCAAGGTCGAGCTTTTCCATTTTTATCACTTCTCCGCCCAAAACCTCTAGGGCATTGGCAGCATTTTCCACTTCCTCATCTGCCTTTGGCCCCTTAAGGGCAATGAAAAGTCCACCGACCTTGACGAAAGGCAAGCATAACTCTGATAGGGTTGCCATATTTGCCACAGCACGAGATACGACAAGGTCAAAGCCCTCCCTATGGTCCTTGGCAAAATCTTCTGCTCTGGTGTGGATGGCCCTAGCATTTTTTAAGTCAAGCTTTTCTATTACTTGGTTCATGAAATTGACCTTTTTGTTCACAGAATCTATTAGAGTAAGGTCAAAGTCCTTTTCAATCCTTAGTGGTATACCAGGAAAACCAGCCCCAGCACCTATGTCAAGGACCTTATCGCCTTCCTTAATATAATCTATGACTGTAAGGGAGTCCTTGAAATGCTTAAGCTCAATTTCAGCGGGGTCAGTGATTGTTGTAAGGTTGGTGTGGGAATTGACTTCCAAAAGATAGTCTATATAGATTTGATACTTCTTATCCATAAAGCTCTCCTGTCTTTAGTCTAATCAAAAGCACGTTAACATCAGCTGGACTTACTCCAGATATACGAGAAGCTTGTCCGATTGATTCTGGCTTGATTTCGTTAAGCTTTTCTGCCGATTCTTTCTTTAGGCCCTTTATTTGGCTGTAGTCGATATCTGCTGATAATTTATGACCTTCTAGCTTTTTGAATTTTTCTATATCTGCCATTTGCTTTTTGATATAGCCTTCGTATTTGATTTCTGTTTGAACTTGGATTTTTATATACTTAGGAAGGTCTGGCCTTTCTTGGTCAAAAATTTCTGTCATCTGATAGGTGATTTCAGGTCTTTTTATAAGCTCATATAGGCTTAGACCCTTATTAAGAACAGTAGAACCCATTTCTTCTAGGGCCTTGTTTGTTTCATCCTTTGGAGTAATGTGGACGTCTTTAAGCCTATCAATCTCATTTTCTATCATAGCCCTCTTATCAAGCATCTTTTGATAGCGTTCATCAGATACAAGGCCTATGTCGTGGCCCTTTTTGGATAATCTTTGGTCGGCATTGTCCTGTCTCATGGTGAGCCTGTACTCGCATCTTGAAGTCATCATCCTATAAGGCTCGTTAGTTCCTTCTGTGACTAGGTCATCAATTAGGACCCCTATATAGGCATCTGACCTATCTAGAATAAATTCATCTTCACCCTTTATCTTAAGGGCTGCATTGATTCCTGCTACAAGGCCCTGACCTGCAGCTTCCTCATATCCTGATGAGCCATTGATTTGGCCTGCAAAATATAGGCCTTCATAGTCTTTTGATTCCAAGGTTCTCTTTAGCTGTCTAGTATCGATCATGTCATATTCAATAGCATAGGCAGGTCTCATTATCTTTACATCTTCAAGACCGATAATTGTCCTGTAAAATTCTTCTTGAACCTCTTGTGGAAGGGATGAAGATACCCCTTGAACATACATCTCATTTGTCGAAAGGCTTTCTGGTTCGATAAAAACTTGGTGGATATCCCTATCTGGGAATCTTACCATCTTATCTTCAATTGAAGGACAATACCTAGGACCAATGCCCTTGACCTTGCCCCCATAAATTGGTGACCTTTCAAGATTATCCATGATGATCTCCTTGGTCTTTTCTGTGGTATAGGTAAGGAAGCAATTTTCTTGCTGACTATCAGAAAAGTCCTTGCCTTCATTTATAAAGGAAAATGGTATTACTTCGCTATCGCCCGCTTGGACTGTAGTCTTTTCATAATTTACGGAAGACCTATGAATCCTTGCAGGTGTTCCTGTCTTAAATCTGCGGATATAAAAGCCCATTTCCCTTAAAGAATCGCTTAAGAAGGTCGCTGCTGATAAGCCATGAGGACCACTTACTTTAGCATAATCACCGATTAATATTGTTCCATTGAGGTAGGTGCCTGTACAAATTATAAGAGCCTTTGTTTCAAAGATTGCCCCTTGAACTGTTTCACATGAAACAATTTTTCCGTCTTCATAATTAATCTTATCTACTTCCTGCTCAAATAAATCAAGGTTTGGCTCATCTTCTAAGACCTTTTTCATCTCTTCGTGGTAGCGTCTCTTATCAGCCTGGACCCTTAGTGAATGAACTGCTGGTCCCTTTGATGTATTGAGCATCCTTGATTGGATGAAGGTCTTGTCAATATTTATTGCCATCTCTCCACCCAGGGCATCAATTTCCCTTACTATATGGCCCTTGCCTGTACCACCTATATTTGGATTGCAAGGCATATCTGCCACTGATTCCATAGATGTGGTAAGGACAAGGGTCTTCATGCCAAGTCTAGCTGCGGAAAGCGCCGCTTCACATCCTGCATGGCCAGCCCCAACGACAACTACATCGTAGGATCCAGCCTTATATTTTCTATTTTCCAACGCAAAACTCCTTAAATACTTTATCCATTATCTCTCCTGATACACTCTCACCAATTATTAGACCCAGATCTTCATAGGCAGAAGATAGGTCCACCTCACAAGCATCTATAGGCACTCCCATCTGCATATCGTGAAGGGATGAAGCAAGCTTTTCTCTAGCAGAAGCTAGGAGCCTTTCATGTCTAGTATTGGTAATAAGGACTGATTCCCTATTTAAATCCTTGGTATCAAAAATATCTCTAATTGTATCTTCCAATTCCTTTATACCCAAAAGGTCGGTCATAGATGTCCTAATGATTGGTAGATTTAGATCAAAAACTTTCTCATCAAAAACAGGGTCAAGGTCAGTCTTATTGAGGATAATTATAGCGTTCTTATCCTTGATAAGGTCTAAAATCTTTTGGTCTTCTTCATCAAAATCCCTAGATAGGTCAAAAATCGCAAGGATAAGGTCAGACTTATCTACCAAGTCAATTGACTTATCAACTCCGATTTTTTCAACCAAATCATCAGTATCCCTAATACCTGCCGTGTCGTTTATCTTAAGGGTAAAATCTCCCAGGGAAATATATTCTGTAATAAGGTCACGGGTTGTACCTGGTATATCTGTAACAATAGCCCTATTCTCATCAAGAAGAACATTCATAAGAGAGGACTTGCCCACATTTGGCTTACCGATAATTGTCGTATTTATACCATCTTTTACAAGCTTACCCTTATTAGAAGTAGAGGAAAGCTCATCAATCTTATCCTTAGCCTTAATCAAATAGGCTTCTATATCTGACACAGGCAAATCTTCCCCATCTTCAGTAAAATTAATAGAATATTCTAGACGGGCAAGGCCCTCCTTTAGGTCATTTCTAATATCTTCAATCTTCTTGCTAAGAGAGCCTTGCAAATGGCTGATACCTTGGCTTGCTGAAAGCTTATTGGTCGAATTAATTATATCAAGAACAGCCTCAGCCTGAGAAAGGTCAATCCTTCCATTAAGAAAGGCCCTCTTAGTAAATTCACCAGGCTCTGCAAGTTCGCAGCCCTCATCTAAGAGCAGGTTTAAAATCTCTCTAACAGAAATAAAAGACCCGTGACAGTTAATCTCGCACACATCTTCTCTAGTATAGGTGCCAGGCCCCTTCATAAAGGCCACCATCACCTCATCTATAACATCCCCATCCTTATTTACGATATTTCCATAACGCAAATACCTATTGTCCTTATCAGGGTCAACTGGCCTATTGTTAATAGGCCTAAAAATCTTATTAATAATCTCTAGGGACTTATCCCCACTCATTCTGACAATTGATATCCCACCAGTCCCTGCTGGAGTAGATATAGCTGCTATTGTACTTGCCATCATTCCTCCTTATAAAATTAGTGATTATCCACTACTTTGACTAGTGGTCTTTAACATAAGGATTATAATAGAAAATAGGAATTTGTCAACATTTACAGGACTTATAAATCATAGAACCAAGCCCTTTGTAAAGAATTTTTAAAAAAATATGAATTCTTATCAAAAAATTTGATAAAATCTTTGGTTTTAGGGCTAAATTATGATATATTAGAAGTATAGTTTATTAAGATAATCTAAACATTTTTTATTTAGTGGACCAGATTCAAAAGTCCTTAGCGAAAATCGCAAAATTTTTTTTGGAGGAAATATGCAATTATCGTCACTGTCTAGCCTAGAATGGAACCTAATCGCAGGTGGGCTAGCCATATTCTTATTTGGTATAAGTCTAATGGGTGATGCCCTAACCAACTTTGCAGGCCCAAAATTAAGAGGCTATGTAGAAAAATACACCTCAAATCCAATCAAGGGTGTCTTTGTCGGAATCTTTATAACAGGACTTATCCAATCATCATCAGCAACAACAGTAATAGCCATAAGCTTCGTAAGAGCAGGCATCATGAGCCTAGAGCAAGCCATAGGTATAACCCTTGGAGCAAATATAGGTACCACAGTCACATCAATCTTAATCGGTTTTGATCTAGGATATTTCGCCTACTTCATAGCCCTAATCGGTGTAGGTATCTTCATGTTCTCAGCCAGAAGAAAAAATAAATACATAGGAGAAATCTTAGTAGGTTTTGGCCTATTATTCATAGGTCTAGAAATGATGGGAGGATCCCTCACAGCCCTAAAGGATGTGCCAGGCTTTGAAGATGTAGTAGCAAATATGGCCCAAAACCCAATAATAGCAGTAATAATCGGTGCGGCCCTTACAGCCCTAATCCAATCATCATCAGCCTTCATCGGTATAGCCCAGTCCCTCTTTGCATCAGGGGCAATCGACCTAAACGTCGCCCTAGCCCTCATGTTTGGTGCAAACATAGGTACCTGTATCACAGCAATACTAGCAAGTCTGGGAGGATCCCTATCAGCAAAAAGAACATCACTCTTTCACATCCTCTTTAATGTGTCAGTATCATTGATTTTCTTAATCTTCCTAAACCCATACAAAATATTAGTAGAGCACATAGCAGGGGCCATAGGAGCCAACAAGCTCATGACCATAGCGGTAGGACACTTCACCTTCAACTTCATAGGTATGGTAGTCTTCTTGCCACTAATCAGCCAAACAGCAAGGCTCTTAAGACACATAATACCAGGCAAGGATTCAATCCTAACCGACCTAGGCAACCTAGAACTTGATGAAATGCTAATAGAAAAATTCCCAGCAGCAGCCCTAGATCAAATAAGGACAGCCATCATCCAGGAATCAGTAGTAGCCCTAGAAACAATCAAGGCCAGCAAGGAATACCTAAACACCAAAGACAAAAAATACTACCAAACAGTCAAAGAAGCTGAGTCAATGGTCAACGATATGGACACCAAAATCCAAGCCTACCTACTAAACTTTGCACAAAACCAGGCTCCAGTAGACATAGAAGCAGAGCTACAATCCTACCTACAAGTCCAAATCAACGTCGAAAGAATATCAGACCTAGGAGAAAACCTAGCAGAATACTTCAACGAAATCCTAGAATCAGGTTCATCCTACAATGAAGAAGCGGTAGCAGACCTAAATGAAATCTACGATCTAGTAATAAACAACATAGCAAGCGCAGTAGAAGTCTTCGAGCTAAAAGACTTAGCCAAATATAACAAGCTAAAAGAAGACGAAGCCGCCCTTGACCTAATGGAAGTAAAGCTAAGAAAGTCCCACTACAAGAGACTAAAACAAGGTCTAGACATCACAACAATGGCAAGCTACGTCTTCAACGACATCCTATCAACCATGGAAAGAATCGGAGACCACGCCTACAATATAGCTAGACTAACAGTAGAACCAGTAAAAACTCACACCGGCTACCATATAGAAGGTGAAAACTAAAAACAAAAGGCTTGAGCAAAAACTCAAGCTTTTCTTATTAGAAAATTTTCTCATTAAAAAATAAAGGAAGGCACCATGGACAAATCATATATCTTCAACCTCTACCTCCTAGCAAGAATGACACTCGCCCTGGCATCAGGTTTCATAATAGGAACCGAAAGAGAAAACAAAAATAAATCAGCAGGATCCAGAACCCACACCCTGGTCTGCCTAGGAGCATGCCTAGCCATGATAATCTCCAAATACGGCTTCTACGATGTCAAACACTTCGATGCAGCAAGAGTCGCAGCCCAAATCGTATCGGGAGTAGGATTCTTAGGAGCAGGCCTAATCTTCGTCAAAAACTACGGCGTCACAGGACTCACCACAGCAGCAGGCATCTGGACCACATCCATCATAGGCATGGCCTTTGGAGCAGGTATGTATTTCATAGGAATCATAGCCACAGGCTTCATAGTCTTCTTCCAATCCTATATGTTCAAAGGAGAAATCTTCCAAAGACACACCCAATACACCGCCCTAATAGAATCAAAAGACTCCAAAATCCTAGAAAAAAACGACACCTACGTCGAAGAAAACAAGCTCCACAAAAAAGGCTACAACCTAAGATTCAAAGATGACAAATTCATCCTCAACTTCAACATCTACCCAAAAGATAAGGAAGAGCTAAACAACTTCATCAACTTCCTAGAAAACGACCTTCATGTGGAGAAGTTTGATATATTTTAGCACAAAAGTAATAATTAATCTCTATGATATTTTTTAAAATCTTTTGTTAACTTAGCAGCTAAATCTAATTTTTTAAGTCAATATGTTGGATCATATGGAAGAAAATTTGAAATATAAGCATCTCTATATATAATAAAAGCAAAAGAAGCCACCTCTTAAATCAAAAAAGCCCTTGACCAATATCAAGGAAAAGAAAGATTGCGATTCTCCATGAGAATCAAGACATTTAAAAAGGCAGTAGTTGCACCTACTGCCTTGTCTTTTATTTTTAATAAAAATTTTATAATTAATTTTCACTTAATATTATTTCTCTTAAATCAGCTTCCATTCTATTGATAATTCCTGTTACTAGAGCATTACCCATCATAAAATATCTTTTTCTTTTTGGCATTGTATTTGTCCAATTTGGTGGAAACATCTGTATTAATTCAGCTTCAATTTCTGTTAAAATCCTATATTTTTTAATATTTTCATCATATATTATATGGGATGATCTATTTAAAGTTCCCTCGCTTGTAAGCATAGTTCTAGCTGGTGAATTTATATCTTCAGGAAATGACATTGAACCTTCACTATAAAAATACTTATGACCATTCTTATTAGTTCTTTCAATCCTTTTGGATCCTTTTAGATATTTCCATTTATCTAGTTTTTCATCTTCTACTACATAAGCTGATAAGTCGGCTAAATTATAATAATTAGCTTCCATAAGAACTTTGCTAAGTGGATAAATTTCTTCGCTTATAGGTTCTAATTCACTTGTAAAGACTTCTTGATTAATCATAACCCCTGTTTCAAAAAATTTCCCATCTTTATAATTATCTGAAACATCTGCTATATCTTTGTATTCTTTTAATCTTATCAATTTATTATTTTTTTCTTCCATATTTATAGGGAATATTCTATTAATAAAATTATCCTTAAGAATTTCATTTAATTCCTTATCGATTAATTGTTTAGAGAATTTTGTATCATTTTTAAAGGCAAATATAAATACCCTACGTCTTTTTTGTGGCATAGAATATTCTCCTGCATTAATCATTCTCCAAATTACGTTATAACCTAAATCATCCAAGGTTTTTAACATTATAGCAAAATCTCTTCCTCTCATAGAGGCAGGAGATTTTAATAGTCTATCAACATTTTCAAGAAGTACAAAAGGGGTGTTTTTTTCAATCAGGGTATCTCTAATTTGCCAAAATAAAACACCTTTTTTACCTTCTATACCTTGTTCATTTGATAATGACCTTGCTACAGAATAATCTTGGCAAGGAAAACCGCCAACAAGGAGATTGTGGTCTGGTATTGTTTTTTTATTAACTAAATTTATATCAAGATTCGAAACATCTTCTTTACCAAATCTTTTTGCGTAACATTCATATGCATCTTGGGTTTTATATGCTGGTTCAAATTGATTTGCCCACACAAAATCCCAATCTCTATTTTCAATTGCAAGGCCCGTTTCATAATCAAACGACTTAATATCATTTAAGCCAACCCTAAATCCACCAACGCCTGCAAATAACTCTACTACACTAAGTTTCATCTATCCTCTTTCTATATTAAATCATCAATTTGATTTTTAACATAATCTTTATTCAGCCAAAAACATTGTTTAGTCATTTTATCTCCATTTGGTAAGGTATCCATATCTGAATCTTTTCCCTTACCATACCTTTTACCATCAATTACGTATCCAGTATTACTACTATGTAATCTAACGTGAAATATTTCTGTTTGACTCGCTTTTGGTATGTCATTATCTATTCTATAATCACCATTATTGGTTTCTTTTACTTCAAAGTTGATACCAGATATAAATTTATCTTGGAACATTCGCCATTCTTTCTTACCTTCATTGTCTAAGTCTGAAATAGGCATAGTCCAGAATTTAGCTCCCATCAAAATATCATCACCATTGTCATCTTCTTTAAAAACAACAAAAATAAATTTTGTTTGAGAAAATAATTCATATACTTCCGATTCTTCCCAGTCTTCATCTATAAATTCTTCTATAACAAAATTAGGAAAAGACATATGCTCTCTTAATACTCCGCTGTTTTTTACTCTAATTGTTTTAATTTGAATATTAGCTTTGACAAACTCTTGGGCATTATCTGTATTTACTCCCAAAAGCCTCATAATAAGTAAGTGATTTCTAGATTTCGTTCCAGATTTAATATTATACTCTTTATATAAATCTTCAACTTTATAACCTACATACTTATTAATTTTATTAAGTACTAAGCTTTCAAAGTCAGAATTCTCTATCTCTTCTTCTGCAAAAGCCCTTTCATATGTTTCGACTTCATTTAATATATAGTGATTTAAAACATATTTCATGTATGATTGTTTTAAAGAAAAAGCTCGACTCTTTGCCGGTATATTGCTATAATATTGACTCCTATAACTAGATTTAGCTGTAGCACCTTTTGTGCAAGCTCCTAAATATAATGTATCTCCTTCAGATAATTCATGCGCCTTTCCAGCTTTTATTTTATCTATTATTTTTTTATAATCATCTTTTATAATTTCAAAATCTTCTTTAGTTTTTTCACTAAGCATATGAAATAAATTCACATAACCAATTTTATAATCGGTTCTTAATAGTTCTTTATTTCTATAATAGAAAATAAATAATATCAACTCTAATTTTGAAAGCAAATGTGACTGCATTATATCATTATTTAAAGGCCTATCAAAAGGTATCATTGTTATTACAAGTCTTTCACCAGCCTTTATATCGCCTTTTTTGGTATATTCATATGGGGTTACTTTAAGCTCTACACCCGCTTCCGGAAAATCTGGTCTTGAATCACTATTGGGTTGATAAAAGAAATATAATCTTTCTAGTAAATTACCCAATGACCCTTTTCCATAAGGTGATTTATAATAATCAACTAGCATGTTATAATCATATTCATTATTTGAGACACTATAAATAACATCTGAAAAACTATATCCTATTAATTTTTTAGCATAATTTTCTATTGATTTTGGATCTGATTCATCAAATAACTTATTCATAATATTCTCCAATTAGTTCAAAAACTTTCTTGTTAATTCTAGCTGAAATAAAATTATCATCTTAACATTAATTATATCAGAATTTAGATTTTTATAAAATCATCTATAGCATTAAATCCTACAAGCTCTCCAAAATCTCATTACTTAATAGGTTTACCTCATCATTTTCCATGTAGTAATTATATATTTCTTCTAATTTCTCTTCGCTTGTTTCTGGGCTTTCTAGGCTTATTATGGCTTTTATTAGGTCTTTGTAGTTGGTTTTGGCGTAGTGTTTTATTTGTTTTCTTATTTCCATTTTTTCCTTCCTTAAAAAAAGAGCACTCTTTCGAGTACTCTCTCTTATTTTTATTCTTCTACATAGTCTACTACTACGTATCTTTGTGGTTCGCGGCCTTCTGAGTGACTTGTTACGTTTTTGTGTTTACTGATTTCTTCGTGGGCTAGGCGTCTTTCGTAGGAGTTCATGTAGCGTAAGTTCCATGATTTTTGGGTTTTGGCTACTTTTTCTGCTGTTTCTCTTGCTAGTCTTACGATTTTTTCGTCACGACGCTTTTTGTAGCCGTTGATGTCTACGTTTACTCTTAGGCTGTTGGCTCTTGAGTCGATGGCTTTTCTTATGATGAATTCTATAGCATCTAGGGTGGATCCGCTTTTGCCTATGGCGATGCCTGTGTCGTTTTCATCTACTTTTGCTTCTAGCTTGATTAGTTGGCCGTCGAGGTTGCCGATGACGCTTGTGTTTTCAAAGTGCATGGCTTTTAGGATTTCTTCTAAGAGCTCTTTGGCTTTGTAGTAGTTGTCGATGTTTGAACGCTTTTTGTTTAGGGCGTAGTCTTTGCTTGCGACTTCTTCTGTTTCATCGTCTTGGCTGTCATCTTCAAAGACATCTTCTACTTCTTCTTTTGCTTCTTCGATTTTGTCTTTTACCTTTTCGCCTAAATCTTTTGCTTCTTCTCTGACTTTTTCGCCAAATTCTTTGGCTTCTTCTGTAACTTTATCGCCTAGATTTTTAGCTTTTTCTGTTATTGTCTCTTTTTCTTCTTCTAAGCCTTCTTCTTTTTGGAAGTAGCTGCTTCTTTCTTTGACGTCGTAGTCTTTGCTGGCTTCTTTGAAGGATTCAACTTCTATTTCGCTTTTTAGGTCGTTTAAAACTTCGTTGATGTCTTCTTCATAGGATACTCTTACTAGGGCATCTTTACCGCCTATGAGTCCTAAGAAGCCTGCTGATGCTTCTTCTAGGATTTCTACACTTACTTCGCTTCTCTTTTTGCCTATTTCATCTAGGGCTAGTTTTATAGCTTCGTCGGCTGTTTTTGCTGATTTGATTACTGATTTTTTCATTTTTCTGTTGCCTCATCTTTACTCATAAATAAGTGCATTCCTACCATTATTATTAATCTAAATACTGATGATAGGGTGTAGTATAGTGGAAGACCTGCTGGGAGCTTTACAAAGAAGAAGTAGTAAGCTAGTGGCATTACTAGCATCATTGTGTTCATTGATCCCATTGCCCCGCCTTGCTGTTGCATTTGTGGGTTTGTCTTCATTGAGAATAGGGTTACACCAAATTGTGATAGGGATGTTAGTAGTGGTAGACCATACCATAGTGGGTCTGGGTTTAGTAGGTTTTCGATCCAAAAGAAGTTGGTTTTTAGATGGGTTACTCCTTCTGGGAATACGTACTTTGTGGTATCTTGCATTACTCTAAAGAGGGCTATTATTACGAGTAGTTGGATTATCATTGGTAGACATCCTCCAAGTCCTGGTCCTACGCCTTCTTCTTTGTAGAGTTCTTGCATCTTTTTTTGTAGTACTTGTTGGTCATAGCCGTATTTTTTTTGGATCTCATCCATTTTTGGCTTGAATCTTCTTGCTTTTTCTGCTTGTTTTTGACTTGATATGGTTATTGGTATTGTCATAAGACTTACTAATAGGGTCATTATGATTATTGATAAGGCATAGAAACTTACAGATCCTGGCTCTGTGAAGTTTGCTGCGAGGATATCATAAATGAACCTCATGAGCTTACCAAGTATTATCGCTATAAAATTGAACATATTTTCTCCGTTTTTTATCTGTGGTATTAGCTGGCTATATTTTATTTTACAGGGTCATAGCCGCCCTTTGAAAATGGATTACATCTTAAAATTCTCCACAAAGACATAAAAAAAGCCTTTACTGGCCCGTATTTCCTAAAGGCCTCTAGGGCATAATTGGAACAAGTAGGGTAGTATTTGCATTTTGAACTGCCTAATTGTGGAGAAATGAATTTTTGATAAAATCTTATCATTTTTATAAAAACTTTATTTAGCATAGTATATCTTTTTTTTCTTAAATGCCTGGTTAAGAGCATGACCTAGAGAGGATTTTAGTTTTTTGTAGTCAAATTCTGTGGTATGCTTTTTGGGTATTATTACTATATCTACTCCATTGAGATTTTTGTAATGTAGCCTTATTATCTCTCTAAGCTTTCTTTTTAGAGAATTTCTTGTATGTGCCTTGCCAACTTTTTTGCTGATTGTAAAACCAAATCTTGGAGTATTTGTTCCGTTGTCTTTGACTAGGACTGTGAAATCTCTATTATAACATGCAAAGTTTTTTTTGTAGACTTTCTGAAAGTCTTTGTCTTTCCTTAAGCTTAGTCTTTTTTCCATCAAGAGCTTCTTTACTTATAAAGATTAAGCTGAAAGTCTTTTTCTGTTTTTCTTTCTTCTAGCTTTAAGTACTCTTCTTCCGCCTGGAGAAGACATTCTTTTTCTAAAACCGTGATCTTTAGATCTTTTTCTTCTATTTGGTTGATAGGTTCTTTTCATCTTTACACCTCCTATAATTTTTGACTCTTACTATTATATTGAAAATAAGCATATATGTCAAGGTTTTTATTCTTTTTTTATAAGTATTTTTCAAAAGCTAGGACCCTATTTAAATTTTTCTTAATATTTGCATAAGTATTAGGGCGTAAATTAAAAATTATTCTTTTTTCCGGTGATTTTTGGTATAAATATTAATTGTGGATAAGATTCTTGATAAAATTTTATCCACAAATTTTCAAGAGATTTTTTTGTGTGAATATTTTTTTACTTTAGTGATTATTTTGACTTTAAAATCCTAAAATAAAGACAAAACTGATTTTTCTTATCCAAAATTTTAATAAATACACAGACTTATCCACATATCAACAATGATTTTTGGGCTTATCTTTTTATAAATTGAGACTTATCCATATTTTTATCTACTTATTGTGGATAAGTTGAATTAATGGCTTGTTTATGGTATAATTGCTTGTGTAAAAGTAAGGGTAAAACTAAGTTTTGAGCATTAATTTAATATTATTTTGGGGATAAGATTAATTTTTTACATATAAATTTTTTTGCTTATCCTAATTTTGCTTTAAATATCAAGATTATTTTTATCAACAAGGGACTTATCCACAACTTATCCCTATTTTGGGGATAAGCTGTCTATTTTTTTATATAAGAGCTAATTTTAAAGACTTTTATCTATGTGGATAAGCAATACGAAAGGAAGGTTTATATGCGAAGTTTAGAATTCATTACTAATGAATTAAAAAATGAAATGAAAATGCATGTTACCGATTCACAGCAGTTTAATACATGGATTAACATACTAAAGCCCCTAAATTTGCATGAAGGCACCCTTTATCTAGAGATTCCTAAGAAGGATACCCTCTTTATTTTTGATGGCATTTGGCTTCCAAAGTTGCAAGAGGCCCTTTATGCTATTGAGGAAAAGATTGGAGCTAGGCTAGATGTCATGGTTGTGGCCAAGGATGGGGATGATTATGACAAGGTCCTTACCCTAGGCAAGGAATACGATGGGGATGGTCAGATGAGGATTGATAAGGTCAAATCCTACCCTAGACCTCAGCTTGAAGAGGCCAATGTATTTGAAAATTTTGTCCAAGGCAAGTCCAACCAATACGCCTTATCAATTAGCCAGGCTGTTGCCGATACTATTTCTAGGAGGGAGCAGTCCAAGGTCTATAATCCTCTCTTTATATACGGGGCAAGTGGACTTGGCAAAACTCACTTAATCCAAGCTATTGCCCACCAGGTCCTAGAAGCTAGGGATGATGTCTATGTCATGTACCTATCTAGTGAGAAGTTTACAAATGAGATGATTGCAGCCCTTAGGACTAATAAAAACCAAGAGTTTAGGTCCAGGTATAGGTCAGTTGATATCCTTCTTATAGATGATATTCAATTTATTGCCAATAAGGAAGCGACCCAGGAGGAATTTTTCCATACCTTTAATGACCTCTACAATGCAGGCAAGCAAATAGTTATAACATCAGATAAGCCACCAAGGGAGATCAAGCACCTAGAGGATAGGCTGGTTTCAAGGTTTAACTACGGTATTATAGCTGATATCTCAAGGCCTGATTATGAGACAAGGGTGGCAATACTTCAAAAAAAGCTTGAAGATTTAGGAGCTATCATAGATAATTCAATCCTTTCCTATATAGCTCATGAGATTAATACAAACATCAGAGACCTAGAAGGAGCCCTTTCTACAGCCATTGCCTATGCCAAAAGTGACGGCAGGATAGAAGTATCTATGGAAGATGCTATAAAGGGTGTAGGAACCAGGGTCAAAAATACCAAGAAAAAGCTATCTATAGGAGATATCCAGCAGGCTGTAGCAAATAAATATAATATTAAGCTTTCCGACCTTAAGGGCAAAAGCCGCAAGAAAGAGATTGTAAATCCTAGACAGATAGCCATGTTTATAGCTAGAGAGCTACTTGATGATAGCCTAGTAACTATTGCAAATGCCTTTGATAGGGATCATACAACTGTCATCCACGGCATAGATAAGATTAGCCTGATGATGGAAGAAGATAGTGACATTAAAAATGAGATTGAATCTCTAATAAAAGAAATAAAAGAGTGATTTGTGTATAAGCTTGTGGATAAGTCTGTTGATAAGTTATTTTTAACAAATCTTCAAAAACCTCTTGTGTAAAATGTGGAAAACTAGCCATTTATTCATAGAGATATTCAGAAGATATAAACACCAATAAAGCTTGAAATACTAATATCAATAAAAGATATCCACATTTATACACTCCCTACTACTAATACTACTAAGTTTAAATAATAGTTAAGGAGAAGACATGAAATTTGAAATCAAACAAAAAGATCTACTAGGAGCAATCAATATTGCCAATAGGGCCGTATCCAAGTCAACCAATATACAAATCCATGAATTAATATACTTTAGTGCAGATAAGGATGGACTCTCATTGACTTCCTTCGATGGAGAAATCTCAATCAAAACCTACGCCAAAGCCAATATTATAGAAGAAGGAGTAATGGCTGTAAAGGCAGACCTTATTAGTAATATAATAAGAAAGCTTCCAGATGAGCTAGTAAAGATTGAACTTGAAAATGGCAAGATCAATATCAAGTGCAAAAGATCAAACTTTAACCTTATATCCTTTGAATATTTTGAGAAGGAAGAAATCAGAAAGCCAGATTCTAAGCCTATACAAATAGATAATGACAAGCTAAAAAGATCCATAAACCAAACAGAATTTGCAACAAGTCTTGATGAAACAAAGCTTGCCCTAACAGGAATTCTCTTTGAATTAAAGGAAGGATCTCTAAATATGGTAGCCCTTGATGGCTATAGGGTAGCCCTTAAGAAGCTTGCCCTAGATTATCCAGCAGATTTTGAAAATACAGAATACATTATACCAAAGAGATCACTTTTAGAATGGTCAAGGATAGTTTCAGATGACAGCAAGACAAGTCTTTATAAAAATGATAATGACCTAATGTTTATATCAGAGTCCACTACTATGCTATGCAAGGTAATAGATAAAAATTATATTGACTACAGAAATATAATAAACGACATCTCAGAAACATCCATAGTTCTAGAAAAAAGAGAATTAACATCAGCCCTAGACAGGGCCCAAGTCTTATCAGATCCAGGCAGGGCTAATCTTATAAAAGTAAGCATCGATGAGAAAGTTATGACAATCATGTCAAATTCTGAAATAGGGGATGTAAAAGAAGTTATAGAAGTAGAACAAGAGGGTGAGGGTCTGGATATAGCCTTCAATGCCAAATACATGCAAGATGGGGTAAAGGCTTGTGACAGCGAAAAGATTAAGCTAAACTTCAAATCAAGCCTAAATCCATGCCTAATCTACCCAACAAACTCTAGCCATGAGGGTGAGGACTTTACCTACCTAGTCCTACCAGTTAGACTTGCTAAGTGAGGACCTTATGGAAATAATTGAATTTGAAAGTAAAGAGATAAAACTAAAGGACCTTCTAAAGGTCCTAAACCTAGTGCCAACAGGCGGCATTGCCAAGTCCATTATCAAAGAAGAGGGCATAATCCTTAACGATGAGCCTTGCTTTGTAGCTGGCAAAAAGGCCCATCCAGGCGATGCTGTAATCTTTGATGATTACAAGATTATAATCAAATAATGTGGATACAAGATATAAAATTACACAATTTTAGGAATTATTTCTACGAAAAGGTAAGCTTTAACGACAATATAAATATTTTTATAGGAGATAATGCCCAGGGCAAGACAAATCTGCTTGAATCTTGTTATTACTTAGCCAATGCCACTTCCTTTAAGAAGCTAAGGGATAAGGATTTAATCCAGTTTGGCCAGGAAAGGATGGAGCTTTCTGGCATAATCAGAAAGGGCCGCTCTTTTAAAAAAGTAAGGATAGAAGTAGATTCTTCTGATAAGAATATTTTCGTAAATGAAGTAAAATATACTAGGAACAAGGATTTAAGATCATTATTCAAGCTAGTCTTATTCACTCCAGAAGACCTTCTTATTATAAAGGAAGGACCAAATCTTAGGAGGGACCTCTTAGATGAAATCATAACAAGCATTGATTTTTCCTATAAGCAGGTCAAAAAAGACTACGATAAGATTCTTTATTCTAGAAATAAATTGCTAAAAAACAGGTCTTCCTCATTTTTCAAAGAGCAGCTAGATGCCTTTGACCAGTCCTTGGTAAAGGAAGCCTACAAAATTTATAAGAGAAGAAATAAATTTATAGGCTATATAGAAAAATACGCCAATGACTTCCAAAATGCCCTAACCAAGGGTGCTGAAAAGCTAGAGATAGATTATATACCGGATATAAAGGCAAGTAGCCTTGAAGAATATCAGGAGAAGTTTTTAGCCCATAGGGATGAGGATTTAAGATACCAAACAACAAAATCTGGCATCCACAGAGACGATATAATTATCAAAATAAATGGCAAAAACACCAGGCTTTTTGCCTCCCAAGGCCAGCAGAGGTCGGCTATTATCAATATAAAACTAGCCGAAGTAAGGCTTGTAAGGGAGATAAGCGGAGATAGGGCGGTGATTTTACTTGATGATGTATTTTCAGAGCTAGATGAATCTAGGTCGAAATTTCTCCTAGAAAACCTAGCTGACTATCAAACCATAATCACAGCCACCAACACCAAGAGCCTAGAAGAAGTGTCAGCTGATAAGATATCCTATATCAAGGATGGCAGAATTAGAAAGGATAAATATGACAGAGAATAATTATGATGCTGGTAATATCAGGGTCTTAGAGGGACTAGAACCCGTTCGTCTAAGACCTGGTATGTATATAGGATCAACCAGCCAGAGGGGACTCCACCACCTAGTCTACGAAGTAGTAGACAACTCGGTAGATGAGGCCCTAGCCGGACGTTGTGACTACATAAAAGTTACCATAGACAAGGATAATGTTGTAAGTGTAGAAGATGACGGATCAGGAATCCCAGTCAAAGAACACCCAACAACCCACAAATCAACCCTAGAGACCGTACTAACAGTCCTCCATGCTGGTGGTAAGTTTGACGATTCAGCCTACAAGGTATCAGGAGGTCTTCACGGTGTAGGTGTTTCAGTAGTAAACGCCCTTTCTGAATACCTAATAGCAGAAGTAAAAAGAGATGGCCACATCTATAAGATGGAATTTGCCAGAGGCCAAGTTACAAAAGATATAGAAGTAATAGGCGATACCGATGAAACAGGTACAAAGATAACCTTCAAGGCAGATGGAACAATCTTTGATACAACAATCTATGACAGGACAATCCTAGAAAATAGGTTTAGGGAAATGGCCTTCTTAAATAAGGGAGTAGAAATCATCTTTGAAGATAAAAGAGAAGATTTCCTAACAAGCTTTAAATTTGAAGGTGGTATATCAGAATTTGTAGCCTACCTAAATAGGAATAAAGATCCAATAATGGAGATGATTCCACACTTTGATGGTTACCAAGAAGATACTGAAGTTGAATTTGCCTTCCAATATACAGATGCCTATAGCGAAAATATCCTATCCTATGCAAACAATATCCAAACCCCAGAGGGTGGAAGCCACTTGGCAGGACTTAGGTCATCACTTACAAGAACTGTAAATGACTACGCTAGAAAATATAATTTCATAAAAGATAACGAGGACAACCTCCAAGGTGAGGACATCAGAGAGGGAATTACAGCTGTAATTTCTGTAAAAATATCTGAGCCTCAATTTGAAGGCCAAACCAAATCTAAGCTTGGAAACTCAGAGGTAAGGGGTGCAGTAGATACCTTTATTTCAGAGCATTTAACAGCCTTCCTTGAAGAAAATCCAAAACCAGCCAAAGCTATTATAGACAAGGCCCTTGCCAGCAGACGTGCCAGAGAAGCAGCCAGAAAGGCAAGAGATTTAACCCGCAAGAGATCAATCCTAGATTCAGCTACCCTTCCAGGCAAGCTTGCCGATTGCCAATCAACAGACATTGGCGAAAATGAAATCTTCATAGTCGAGGGTAATTCTGCGGGAGGTTCTGCCAAAGGCGGTAGGGATAACAGAATTCAAGCCATCCTTCCTTTAAGAGGAAAGATAATGAATGTAGAAAAGGCCCACCTAGATAGGGTCCTAAACTCAGAAGAGATAAAAAACATGATTACAGCCTTCGGTACAGGCATAGGCAAGGAATTTGACCTAGAAAAGCTTCGCTACGGCAAGATCATAATCATGACCGATGCGGATGTCGACGGTGCCCACATCAGAACCTTGCTTTTAACCTTCTTCTACAGATATATGAAAGACCTAATAGATGAAGGCCACGTATATGTAGCCCTTCCACCTCTATACAGGATAAGCGTAGGCAAGAAGGAAAGATACGTTTATTCAGATGATGAAAGAGATAAGGTAATCAAAGAGTTTGGAGCAGATAATTACAAGATCAATAGATACAAGGGTCTTGGTGAAATGAATGCCGAACAATTATGGGAAACAACCATGGATCCAGACAGGCGTGTCCTCCTAAGAGTAGTAGAAGATATGGAATCAACCACAACCGATGACACCTTCGCCCTCCTCATGGGAGAAAAGGTAGAACCTAGACGTAACTTCATCCAAGAAAACGCCAAGTACGTTAAAGATATAGACGTATAGGAGGCAAAATGACAGAAAATCAAAATATAATGAATATAGACCTTGAGACCAAGATGAAAACATCTTATCTTGAGTATTCAATGTCTGTAATAGTATCAAGAGCCCTACCAGATGTGCGTGATGGCCTTAAGCCAGTTCATAGGAGAATCCTCTATGATATGCAACTTCTGGGCCTTGATCCAAATAAACCAACCAGAAAATCAGCCAGGGTAGTCGGAGATGTAATGGGTAAATTTCACCCTCACGGCGACTCTGCAATCTATAATGCCCTAGTAAGGCTAGCCCAAGACTTCTCAACTAGATATCCCCTAGCCCAAGGTCAAGGTAACTTCGGATCCATAGACGGGGATGCGGCAGCGGCCATGCGTTATACAGAAGTCAGAATGAGCAAGATAGCCAAGGAAATGCTAAGGGATATAAACAAGGATACAGTTGACTTTGTGCCAAACTTCGATGAAGAAGAGCTAGAGCCATCAGTCCTTCCATCAAGATTTCCAAACCTACTAGTAAACGGGTCAAACGGTATAGCAGTAGGTATGGCCACAAACATGGCCCCACACAACCTAGGTGAAGCAATCGATGCTTGTGTAGCCTACATGAAAGATCCAGAAATATCCATAGATGACCTAATAAAAATAATCCCAGGTCCAGACTTCCCAACAGGCGCCCTAATCCTAGGAAAATCTGGAATAAAAGATGCCTACCACACAGGCAGGGGCAAGATTAAACAAAGAGCAGTAGCAAGAATCGAGCACTTTAAGAAAAATAGGGAAAGAATCATAATCTCAGAAATCCCTTACCAGGTAAATAAGGCAAGATTAATCGAAAAAATAGCTGAACTTGTAAAAGACAAGAGAATTGATGGCATATCTGACATCAGAGATGAATCAGACAGAAAAGGTATGAGGATAGTAGTTGAAATCAAGAGAGATTCCAACGCCAACATCGTCCTAAATAACCTCTATAAATACACCCAACTAGAAAATACTTTCGGTATCATAAACCTAGCCCTAGTTGGAGGCGAGCCAAAGATTCTAAATCTAAAAGAATTAATCGAATATTACGTAGACCACCAAAAGGAAGTAGTAACCAGAAGGACCACATTTGACCTATCAAAGGCCAGGGACCGTAAGCACATAGTAGAAGGTCTTATAATAGCCATTGACCACATAGATGAGATAATCAAGATAATCAGATCATCCTATGACAATGACCAAATTAAGAAAATCTTCTACGACAAATATAAGCTTACAGATGTTCAATCTCAAGCCATCTTAGATATGCAACTAAAACGCCTATCAGGACTAGAAATTGAAAAGCTAAATGCAGAAAATGATGAGTTAGCAAGGACAATTGAATACCTACTTTCAATCCTAAACTCTGAAGAAACCCTAATCAACCTAATCATCGACGAAATGACAGAAATCAAAGAAAAATACGCTGATGATAGAAGGACACAAATCGTCCCAGATGAGGGAGAGATGGACATAACAGAGCTAATTGAAGAAGAAGATATCCTAATAACCCTAACCAAGGAAGGCTACATCAAGAGACTTCCTATCGACACCTACAAGGTACAAAATAGGGGAGGCAAGGGAATTGCAGCAGGCAATACCAAAGAAGGCGACTTCATCAAAAAGATAATCACAACCAACACCCACGAAGATCTTTTATTCTTCACATCCATGGGCAAGGTTTATTCTCTAGAAGCCTACAAGATTCCAGAAGGTAGCCGTACATCTAGGGGTCAAGCGATAATCAACATCCTAAACCTAGAAAGCGGCGAGAAAATTACCGAAATGGTGACCCTATCCGAATTAAGCAAGGATAGCCAAATGGTTCTTCAAACCAAAAACGGTCAGATAAAGAAAACTGAAGCAGAAAACTTCACTAAGATCAGAAGAAATGGCATCATAGCCATCTCCCTCAAGGAAGACGATAAGCTAATATCAGTAAGACAAATCGAAAAAGACGAAGAACTAATCATCTCCACCAAAGACGGTATGACCATCCAATTTAACACCAAAGATGTTAGAAGCATGGGAAGGACAGCCGCAGGAGTAAGGGCAATCAAGCTTGATAAGGGTGATGAAGTAGTATCAATGAATATCAAAGGAGATGAAACCTATCTTCTAGTAGTAACAGAAAATGGTTACGGTAAGAAGACCTCCTTCACCAATTTCAAAAACCAAAACAGGGGCGGAAAAGGTGTCAGATGCCACAAGATAACCGAAAAGACAGGTCAATTAGTAGACAGCTTGGCAGTAGATTTAGATACTGACATAATGATGGTATCTCTAACAGGTGATATGATTAGACTAAGTGTAAGAGATATATCTACAACAGGTAGAAATACAGTAGGTGTAAAACTTAAAAATCTAGCCAATGATAAGGATAAGATTGTTTCAGTAACTAAATATGACAATACACTAGAAGAAGAGGAATAAAATGTTTCAAAGCTTTATTATTGACAAAGACGACCACTTATTAGTAAAAGTTGAAGGTGACCTAGACGTCTACTCTGAAGAAAAATTCAGAGACTTCATAGAAGAAAACCTAAGAGATATAGACAAGGACCTAACCATAGACCTAGAAAAACTAGACTACCTAGATTCAACAGGCCTTGGCCAATTTATGAAAATATACAAGCTTGTAAATGAAAAGGGCCACAAAACCACAATAACAAACCCAAAAGAAAACATCTACAAGCTCTTTAAAATAACAGACCTAACAGAAGTCTTCAATATGGAGTAGACATGGAAAAAATAAGCATAAAACTACCACAAAATAGCCTTTATCTCAAAGCTGTAAGGCTATTTGTGGCAGGTCTTGGCTCAGACCTTGACTTTGATATAGAACAAATCGAAGACCTCAAAGTCCTAGTAAGCGAGGCCATAAACTACAAAATAACAGAAGAAGATGTACAAATAGACTTCCTAGTAGAAGATAATATCCTATCAATAGAAGTAAGGGGCAAGGATAAGACAGCTGATCCAAAGGCAATATCAATGAGAGATGCCATTCTAAAGGCCCTAGCAGATGACCTTGAAACAGGAGAAGATTTCCTAAAAATAAGCATGAGGAAGACTTATGACTAAGGAAAGCCAAGACCGTAAGGATGAAATTAATCAGAAATTTGAAGAATTTGCAAAAACTAGGGATAAAAAGCTAAGAGATGAGCTCATAGAAGAGCACATGTATATAGTCGATATCCTATCAAATAAATACGTAGGCAAGGGCATAGAAAAAGACGACCTCTACCAGGTAGCAAGCCTAGGCCTAATCAATGCTGTAGATAGGTTTGACCCATCAAAGGGCTATGCCTTCTCATCCTTTGCCACCCCAACAATCATGGGTGAACTAAAGAGATATTTTAGGGACAAGGGCTGGGTAATAAGGGTGCCAAGACGCATCCAAAACCTCTACAAAAAGATAAACACAGCCAAAAAGACCCTAACCCAAGAGCTTCAAAGAGTTCCAACAAGTAAGGACATAGCCGATTATCTAGGAGAAGATGAGGAAACAATCCTAGAAACCATGGAAGCAAGCAAGGTCTACACTCCTCAATCCTTGGACATGAAATACCAGGTCCAAAAGGGAGAAAATGCCATAGACCTAGCAGATATAGTCGGCGAAGAAGACAAAAACTTCGACTCAATCGAGCTAAAAGATATGATAGACAAGTCAAAAGAAAGGCTCACCGACCTAGAAAAGCAAATCCTAGAGCTCAGATACTACGAAGGTAGAACCCAGGTAGATATAGCAGAAAGCTTGGATATAAGCCAGATGACTGTATCAAGACTAGAGAAGAAAATCCTCAAGAAATTCTCCATAGAATTTGAAAGGATGACAGAATGAAAAAAATCCAAAACCCAACAAGGGCAGGACTTGCCTTTTTAGTTCTAGCCATAGTATTAAACCAAAACCCAAATATCCCAGACTTAGCCAAGGGCCTAGCCTATGGGCTTGCAATTGGGACCCTCCTAATGGGATTAAAGAAAAAATCAGCAGCTTGTTAAGAGCTGCTTTTTTTAAGGAGAAATATGAAAATCTACAACATCTACGAAAATATAAACTTCGATAAAGATAAAGAAATAGAAGACCTAATCTTTGAAAATGATAAAATAAAAATCCTAAGAACTAGCTCCCTTGACCAAGCCACAGATTATTACGACCAGGACCAGCTTGAGATAGTAAAAATCGAAAAGGGAAGGGCGACGCTTGAAATAGAAGGAAAAATCGTCGAATTAAAAGAAGGCGACATCTTAGAAATCCCACCCCACAAAATCCATAGGGTAGTAAGTCAGTATAAAACTATTTGGCTTTGTATATTTGTGAAATAAATTAATGCTAAAGACTAATACCGGATTTTATAATCCTTTATTGGTCTTTTTTTGTAAAAATTCATTGTTTATAAATTAGAATATAATTTCGAGAACTTATTTATTTTTAATATCATTCTTTTAAAATTGGTGTTAATGAAAGTCAAAAATTAAGAAAACGTTTTTCAATATTGCAAAAATATTATTGTGATTATAAAAATCTAAATTAAAACTTATTAAATAATGGAAATAAAATATTTATAAAAAATACTGAAAATACTTTCTAAATAGCTTATATTCTTTGAAACTATTGACAATATAATTCTAATAACATAATATAATAACAAGATAATTATCAATCGAGTTTTCATGAAAACGATATTAAATAAAAGGAGTACGAATTGTGAAAAAAAATAAGTTACCTAAGAAAATGATGGCCTGTGCTCTAAGTTTATCTATTTTAGTATGTTTTCCTAACATCTCCCAAGCGGCAGAAAGCTTAAATGATAAAGGGATAGAAAAGAAAAAAGTAAGTGAAGAAAATATTAATAACACCAATAACTTAAAAGATGAGTTAGTGGATAATGATAGTGATGAAAAAGCTGAAGAAATGATAGAGTCTGAAGATTCGATTGAAAAATCAGGTGTAGATGAAATTGATCAAGATAATATATTATTATCAGAAGAAAATATACCTGCACCTGTTTCGCAGATGAATGACTCTGAGAAAGAAGAATTAAATTACAATATTATAAAGTATACGTTAGATAAGATCAAGCTAGATGATAAATTAAAGGAAGAATACCCTGAAATATATGAATTAAAGAATAATTTTGATAAAATCAGTAGTGAAAAAAGTTTAACAAATGAAAAGTATGAAGAATTGAAGCAGGATATTGAAAAGCTTGCATCTAATGGAGAACATATCGAAGAGAAAACAAATAAACAAGCTAAGACCGAAGATTTCGATATGTATTACCCTACATATCAAGGCTCTGATTTCTATAGAATCCCTTCTTTAGCAAAATTAAAGGACGGTACAATCATAGCTGGTGCTGATCAGAGATTATCAACAGAATCTGATTGGGGCGACATAGATGCTGTTGTTAGAATTAAAAAACCTGGAGATAAAGATTTTTCGCCGGCGATAAAAGTTGTTGATAGACCTGAAGAAGGGATTGATAAAAATGCCCCTTTCACAATTGATATGCAATTAACTCCAGTATATACTGGAAAGAATGCTGGTAGAGTTTATATGCTACTAGACAGTTTTAAATCCGGAGGAAAATATTGGTCTTCACAAGGTGGATCAGGATATGTAAATATAGATGGAAATGACTACCTTGAGTTGAAAGATAAACAAGGTAGAAGATATACTGTTAGAGAAGATGGAGTAGTTTTCAACCAAGCAGGCGAAGCTACAGATTTAAAGGTAAAAACTACTGATAAACAGCCGTTTACAGAGATAGGAAATTTATATAGAGGTGATGAGTATCTAGGAAATGTGTATCAAGACTCTTCAGATTTGCAAGTCCATCAAACTCCATATTTATGGCTAACTTACTCTGACGACAGTGGACAAACTTGGTCTTCTCCTAAGGATATAACACCACAAGTAAAAACAGATAATAGAATGAAATTTTTAGGTTCTTCCCCAGGAAGAGGCCTGCAACTTAAGAGCGGTAGATTGCTACTTCCTTTATATTTTGGAACGAATCCAGGTCAGTATAATAATAGAGAATCTACAACCTTCATCTATTCTGATGACGGAGAGAATTGGAAAAGGTCATTAACAAATCCTAACGACCATGATGGTCAATCTTCGCTTGGCGGATTAGTAAATAGACAAAACTCTGAAAATCAACTTGTACAATTAAATAATGGAACTGTAGTTTCATTTATGAGAAGCCCTGGAAATAATCCAACAATTAATTATGCAATAAGTAAAGATGATGGAGAAAACTGGAATTATGGTGTAGGATCTGTTGATTTCAAATCCTATAGCCAAAACAATTTATCTGTCGTTAAACACGATAGAGACGGTAAGGAATACATCATTTTATCAAACTCTGAACCTGGAGGAAGAAAAAATGGTGTGATAAAGGTTATGGAAGTTATTAACAAAGAAAATAAAAACTTTGAATTTAAAACTGTTGCCCAAAGAAATATTAATATAGGCGAATACCAATATTCATCATTAGAAAATACAAATTTAGAAGATACTTTCGGCCTACTTTATGAATCAAACCAGGTAGTGGATGGAAAAACAAAGATGGTTATAAGATATACTGAGTTTAACTGGAACTGGTTGATGGGTATAGATGGGGTTGATGTAGTAGAAGATGAGGAGAAGAATATAGAAGAACCTCGAGAAGAATCAAAACCAGAAGGTGAAAAAGATAAAGCTATAAGTGTAGAGGAAAATAAAGCAAAAGATAAAAAAGAAGAAGATGTAAAACTCCCTGAAATAAAAGTAGAAGAAACGAAAGAAGATGAGGCAAATTCTGTAAAAGAATCTGAGGAAGAAAAAACAAAAGAAAATAAGGAAGAAAAAATCTCTGAAGAAAAATCAAATAAGGAATCAAAAGAAGAAAATGCATTAGGAAAATATATGAAAAAATCATCTAATCCAAAAACGGGTATAGGAAGCTTAAATTACTTATTTGGATTATCAGCAGCATCTTTAGCCGGATTATTTGCATCAATAAAGAACAAGAAAAAATAAAGAAATAAAAAGCAAGAAACTCGAGGAATACCTTGAGTTCTTTGCTTTTTAAAAAAAATTATAATAATTTCAAATTTTGTAACAAAAGTTACTGATAATCATTATCTATGGTGATATAATTATGGTAAGATTAGGAGGATTTTATGATAATTGATATAAATATGCCTGTGGCAGATCTAATAAAAGATAATGACAAACTAAAAAATGACCTAATAGGCCTAGGTTTTAACGCTCTAGCCAATCCGCTAATGGTAAGTACAGTAGGCAAAAAGATGAGCCTAAAGCGTGGAGCTTCTATGATGAAGATAGAAAATCTTGAAGATAAGCTAAAAGATCTTGGCTATGAGCTAATCGACTCATCCCAAGATCCGGAAGTCATAGAAAGGAAAAAACTTATCAAATCCTTTATAGAAAGACTCACAGCTGGGGAAGACCTTGAAAGTGTGAGGGCTGATTTTAGGGAAAACTTTGAGGGAGTTTCATCAGCAGAAATAATGGATGCAGAAGAAGAGCTCTTGGCTTCTGGCATGAATAAGGATGAAGTTAGAAAGCTTTGCGATGTTCACTCAAGCCTTTTTCATGGGATGACTGAAAATGAAAATGAAAAAACATCCTATGATGATAGCCCATTTATTTCCTATTTTGCTAAGGAAAACCAAAAGATAAAAGAAATCCTAGAAAAGAATGACGGAGATTTTGAAAAGCTAAGAGGAATTTTAGCCAATCATTACAAGAAAAAGGGCGACCTTATCTACCCAGTCCTAAAGGCTAAGTACAATAAACCGGGCCCTTCTGATGTAATGTGGGCAGTGGATATAGAGATTGTAAATAATATCAAAAAGGGCTTGAAATTAAAGAAAGACGACCTCTTAAACACATCCCTAGAAAGAGCCAAAGAGATGACCTACAAGGAGGAAAATATCCTCTACCCTCTCATGAAAGATACCTTAACCAGCCAAGATTTAGCCATCCTTTATGAGGATTTGGCCGATTATGACCACGACCTAGTAGCCTATGAGAAAGAAGAAGCAGAAAGTAAGTCTATTTCAGAAGATAACTATATACACTTTGCCAAGGGCAAGATGAGGATAGATCAGCTTGAAGCCATGCTAGATACCATGGAGATTGAAATAACCTTTGTGGATGAAAATGATATAAATGCCTATTACAATAATCACCAAGGGGCAAAATTATTCAAAAGACCAAAGTCATCCCTGGGTAGGGAAGTCTATTCCTGCCACCCACCACAAGTTGAGTCTATAGTTAGGGGACTTATCAAGGATTTTAAGGAAGGCAAAAGAGATTCCTTCAAGCTTGTAAAAAATATTGGAGGCAAGGATATAGCAATTGGCTATTTTGCAGTCAGAGATAAGAAAGGCGCCTACAAGGGCGTATTAGAAACAGTCCAAGATCTAAGTTTTTATATTGACAGTATTAACAAATAAAGAAATTTTAGGCAAATCTTAAAAAATACCTTGAAAAACTAATAATTTTAGTTAAGTTGTGATATAATAATATGAGAACATAGTAAAGGAGATTTTATGATTTGTAAAAATTGTGGCCACGAAAATGAAGATGGCAAAAAAATCTGTGAAAATTGCGGACAAGAGTTAGAAAAATCTGACCAAAGAGATAGAAGAAGACAAAGAAGAAGCGAAAAGGCTGATGATGAGAAAATAGTCATCAAAAGAAGAGAAAATAATAGAAAAGAAAAGGATATGGACCTAATAACAGTAGGTATGATATTTGGTGGAATATTAATATTTGCTGTAGCAGCCATAATCTTTTCCTACTTCATAAACCTAGGCTCAAATAAAACTGAAAAGTCACCAAGCCAAGTAGAAGAAAAGGTAGAGGAGAACAAAGACCTCTACAAACAAGCCCTAACTAAGGCTGAAGAAGCTATAAAAGATGAAGATTATCTAGGCGCTCTTAAGGTTTTAAATGCTATACCAAAGGCAGCAGGAGACTTCTATGACAAGGGTCAAAAGCAAATAGCAGACATGGAAAAAGACGTAGAAGCTAAGATAAATGAGCTAGTAGAAGCAGGTGATGAAGACAAGGCAAGAGACCTTGCTGATGAGTACCTAAAGGCAAATGCCGATGCTAAAAATATAAAAGAGCTCAGAGCTAATATGAAAGATAAGGAAGAAACTCCAGAAAAAGACGAAGAAAAAGAAACTGATAAAGACACAGAAGAAAGTACAGACGAAGAAACTGACAAAAAAGAAAATACTAAAAAAGAATCTAAAAACTATGACAAGGAATACCTAAGAAGAACCAATTCTTACGGTCAAAATGGTAACCCAGCTTATACAGATGTCTACAGCGAAAGCGACTTCTTAAACAAAACTGTAAAGATAGATGCTAACATGGGAGAAATAAGAACAGAACCAAATCTAAACTCAGGAGTAGCAGGCTATGTCAACCGAAACGAAACCTACAAGGTAAGCGAAGTACACGATGATGGAGGTAGATATTGGCTAAATATAGGCGATGGCTGGATATCATCCAAACTAGTCACAGGTGAATTTAGAGACTAAAATCTTAAAGGCCTAGCAGTAAGCTAGGTCTTTTCTAGTAAAAAAAATAAAGATGTGATATAATTATCCTAATCCAAGTAGAGAAAAGGAGTATCCTATGATTTGTAAAAACTGCGGCCATGAAAACGAAAAAGATTCCAAGTTTTGTGAAAAATGCGGATCAAAATTAGAAGAAATAAAGCCAGTAATCAAAGAAGACCTTAAAAAATGTCCAAAATGTGGCTTTGCAAATGACAAAGACTCCAAGTTTTGCCAATCTTGTGGATCAAAACTAGAAGAAGTAAAGCCACAAGTCAAAGAAGAGAAAAAAGACAGCAAAGCTTGCCCAAAATGTGGCTTTGCAAATGACAAAGACTCTAAATTTTGCGAATCTTGTGGCAGCAAACTAGAGGAAGCAAAAGAAGAAAAAAGCCAAACAACCCTAGTCAACAAGGAAAGACTTGAAGAGCTAATAGGGAAAAATAGAGAAAATTCTCAAGAAAAAAAACTCGGCCAAGAAGTAAAAAAGGCAGAAAATAAGGAAAACCCACAAAAAGCTGCCCACAAAACAAGCGAGGATTCCTATATAGAAATCAAAAAGAGAAGAGATACTGAAAGACTAGGCCAAGACTTTAAAAAAGACTTAAACAAGGAGCTTGGAGAAAATAGAAGAGCTAAGAGACACGAAAGAGCCCAAGAAGAAAAATTCAGCGAAGAAAATGAAAAGAAAAATGTCTTAGTCTACGCATTGATAGCAGGCTTTTGCCTAATAGTCCTCACAGTAGTAATAGCTGTAGGATTTTTCGGATCCAAAAAATCCCAAAAGCCAACTTATAAGCAAAATCAAGAGATAGAATCAGCTGAAAATAGTTCTTACCAAGACCTATACGACCAGGCCCTAGATGCATTTTATAAGGAAGACTACAACGAAGCAGCTGAGAAATTCAAGTCAATCCCACAAGAAGAGGTCGACCTATACACCAAGGCACAAAAAAATCTATCACAAATTGAAAAAAGACTAGTAGAAGACCTCAATTCCTATATAGAAGATGAGGACTACAATACAGCAAAAAGCCTTGCAGCAAGCTACCTAAAAATAATTCCAAACTCTAAAAAAATAAAAGACATATATAATCAATTAGAAAGTGGAAAAATCGAAGATAGTGAAGCTCGTAATGAAAGTGACCTAGAAAAAAGCAAAGACTACGACCTAGAAGAAATAAGAAAAAATAACTCCTACGGCGAGGGTGGCAATCCACAATACACAGAAATCTACAAGCCAGAAGACTTTTTAAACAAATCCTTCAGAATCGATACAGACAGTGGAAAAGTAAGGGCAAATGCAGACATGAACTCAGAGAAAATAGGAGATGTCTACAGAGGAGAAATCTACCACGTCTATGATGTAAAAAGCGATAGCGAAAGATATTGGCTAAATATAGGTGATAATGCCTGGATATCATCCAAACTAATAACTGGAGAATATAGAGAAGATTAAAAAAAGAACAAACTAAGACCCGCAGCTCAGGCTCGGGTCTTGTTTTATAAGGAGAAGGAATGGATTTAATAGAAATTCACAGGAATTCATTTGCAAACAAGAAGATTCTTAAGCAAGCTAAGTAGTGTGGGTGTTTTTATTGCTGTAGGATATTTTCCACGGAGGAAATAACTATGCGGATTGAGGATGAGCCAGACTCCACATCCCTCTGCCCATATTGTTTTGTAGATTCTGTGATAGCTGAGTCAAAATCATTTATTCTAAGCAAAGAATTACTTGAAAAGATTCATGAGATATATTTTTATAATCTTATTGATTAATTCAAATATATGGTAAATCTGCTTGTTTTAAGAAACAGATATCTATCAGCTTTTATTTTTTCACAAATCTAGTATAGTAAGCTAATAAACATATAAGGAGAAATGTATAGATGATTTTATAAGCAATATGGAAATTAATACTGATTGTGCTGAGGATTTTCCTTGGCGTGTTTTGGTATGCCATATTGTGGATAAGATTATTCTTTTTGGAATAGGTCTGTTCACTTGGGACGGACTTTTTTTGTGAAAATTTATAAATATTATTCATAAGTGGCATATCATCCTAGGAGGATATATGTTGCAGATTAAAAATTTAGGAATTAACTTAATTAAGGATGACAGAGACTTGTTAAAGGATTTTGATTTTGCCCTAAATCAGGGAGACAAGGTCGGCCTTATTGGCGAAGAGGGAAATGGCAAGTCAATTCTCTTAAAGACAATAATTGATAGGAAAAGTGTTGAGAATTACGCTCAAATAAGTGGAGAAATATACAAAAAAGAAGAAATTATTGGATATCTTCCCCAAAGTCTTGATGAGAATTTTTTAGAAATGACAGTAGAGACCTATATGAATAAAGTGCTTGATATGAGCCTATTAGATTATAATAAGCTTTATAAGTATTTGGATCAATTTGGTCTTGATGAAGACCTTGTTTTTGGCAAATTAAAACTAGGGAATCTTTCAGGTGGGGAGAGAATAAAAGCCCTGCTTTTGTTTGAACTTTTAAAAGAGCCGACTGTCTTTTTATTTGACGAACCGACCAATGATTTAGATTACAGATCGGCAAGCTTTATCACAAAGCTTATGGCTGAGATGAAAATCCCCTTAATTTTTGTATCCCACGATCCAGAGCTTTTAAGAAAAGTCGCCAATAGGATTGTTCATTTGGAACAAGTTCATAGGAGGCAAGTCCCTAGATTTACGGTTTTTAATGGATCTTATGATAGGTATGTGAAAGAGCGAGAAAATCAAATTAGGATTCAAAATGCCAGGGCAAATAAGGAAAGGGAAGAATTTACTAAGAAGGCAGAAAGGTACAGAAAAGTCTATGATTCTGTAAACTATGCTATAAATGCTACGAAAAATGATATAGAAGGCAAAAATCTAAAGGATAAGATGGCCAGTGTAAAATCGCTTGGAAAAAGGCTTGATAAGGAAAAAGAAAATTTAACCCAAAGACCTGATTTTGAAGATTCGATAGGAATATTTTTTGATGATAGCATCGATATTCCCAATTCAAAAGTGGTTTTGGATGTTAACTTGGATGAGCTTTTGGCGGGAGAAAAAATATTATCTAAAAATATTGAGCTGAAAGTAGTAGGACCTGAAAAAATATGCATAATTGGGAAAAATGGTGCAGGAAAAACTACTCTTTTGAAGGAGATTTATAAGTGTCTCGAAAAAACAAATCTTAAAATAGGATATATGCCTCAAGATTATTTTGAATACCTTAAAGATTCGGAAACTCCCATCTCCTACCTTGCAAAACAAGATAGTAAGGATGAGAAAACCAGGGTTTCAAATCTCCTAGGCAGTTTAAATTTTTCTAGAGAAGAGATGGAAAGAAGCCTCAAAAGCCTATCAGGCGGCCAAAAAGCCAAGGTTTTTTTTGCTAAGATGAATATGGATAGGGCAGAGGTTTTGCTTTTAGATGAACCAACTAGAAACTTATCCCCAACTTCCCAACCAGAAATCATAGAAAGTCTTAAATCTTACAAAGGAGCTATAATTGCTGTATCTCACGATAGGGACTTCATAAGGGAGGTCTTTGATAGGGTATATGAGTTAGATTCTAAGGGACTTATGCAAATAAATTAATAAAAAAAGGTGGTAAATAAATAGAAATTTTTTCTAAATCTTACCACCTTTTTATTAGTCCTTGATTTTAAATACGATTTTTTTAACCTCTACACTTTTTTCTAGGGTGCAACCTGGTTTGTGGAATTCGCCAGGGAAAAATATAGCGAAGTCTCCCTCATTAAGGATGAGTTTTGAGAAGTTTGCTATATCATTTGTTAAAAAGAAATCCCCGTCCTTATCCATTTCATAAGTCTTACCATAAGAATCTTCTGTGGCAAAGTCTATTCTTTCAGAAGATGTCACTAGGTATTGGAGGTCTATATAGTCTTTGTGGACTTCAAAATCTTTTTTACTCGATTCAAGTGGCTCATAGGTCTGAAGAGAAGCAAAAAGATTATTATTTATATCAATTCTTCCAGTTTTAAAATCATTTTTGTCAAAATTTTTCAAGAAAGTTATTATATTTTTTATCTGATCGTGGACTTTTTCGTATTTTTCTAAGTTTTTTATATTATCAAGTATCATAAATCCCCCTTTTTAGTAAATATACGCTGCAAGGGTTTAGAAACAAGGGGCTTGGCGAGTGAAAATACTTTCTAAAATTAGACTAGTATTTCAGGGGTTAAAAAGCTATTGACAAAAGCATGGACCTATGAGGTATTATATTACTATATAGAATCTGGAGAGTATTTTGATGGCAGAGTATAGATTTAAGACGGGCAGGTTAATTATTCGTGACATGACTTTAGAAGATTTAGACCAAGTTGCAAAGATTTGGGGAAATATTGAAGTTGGAAAATACCTAGCTGATCCCTATTATAAGGATGGTGAGGATCTTAGAAGTTGTTTTGGAAGTTGTATTTTTGATAATAGCTCTTATTGGGATGATGATTTTTATTTTGTTTTGCTAGATAAAATAAATAATCAAATAATCGGCACTGCTTGTACATGGATAATTGATGGTGATATATGGGGTATTGGTTATACTCTTAAAAAAGAATCTTGGGGCAAGGGTCTTGCGACAGAGTTGATTTCAGCTTTGGAAAAATTTATCAAGTCCAAGGGTGGAAAATTTGTATCAGCAGATGTGGCTAAAGAAAATATTGGATCTTTAAAAGCTTGCTATAATAATGGATTCAAAAATTATAGGCAGATGACTTTTAAAAAAGCTGGTACAGATATTATTTACCATGCCTTAGAACTTAGAAAGATGATTGGTTAGATTTTAATAGGAAGAGTAAAAGACGAGGATTTCCCCGTCTTTAGCTTTGTAAATATTAATTTTTACCTGTATACATTGTGGATGCGCCTGGATATAATTTTCCTAGTTCGTCAAATACTAGTCCTATATCGCCAAAGCCAGTTTCTTCTAGGCGTTTTTGGGCCCTGGTGTAGGCTAGGTCTATGTCCTTGTTTGGTATCTTATCTACTATTTTCTTGTCAAATTCGTAGTGATTTACAAGGGCTTCTTTTAGAGCTTGGTAGTCTTTGTCGCTTGAGCCGAATTTGAGTAGGTTTTCGTAGTCTTCTGGATTTGCTGCACCATCTTCTTTTGAGGTGGATTTTTTGTCATTCTTTGAGTTTCCTTGATCTTCTCCAGAAAGGATCTCATAGGCCATTTTTACATAGTCTTCATAGTAGGCTAATGGGTCTTTTTCGTAAGCCTCGTGGAAGGCATCTTCCATTTCCTTGTCGGTGTAGGACCATACTTCATTGTAGTCTTCACCATTTTCTACCATGGTATTTCTTTCGTATTCAAATTTATTGCCTATGGTGTCATCTTGGCTTGCCTGCCAATTATATTTGCTTTCTACTGAATCTAGTGGAAATTTGAGGGATTTTTCTGGATTTTCATTTGCAAGCTCTTGGAAGAAGAAGTCTTTTACATCCCAATATCCAGTATCTTTGCTTTCCTCTTCTGCCTTTTCGTAAAGCTTAATAAGCTCATCGTCATCTAATTTTCTTACAAAGGCTGGGTCAAATTCTCCTATATCTGTTAGAAGCTTCTTTAGGTTCTTGCCGGTTATTTCAAATTTAGAATCGCTAGACTTTTCGTCAGTTTTTTCTTCATTTGCTTTTTCTTTTTCTAGATCAACCTTTTTATCTAGGGCCTTGGCAATAGTTTCTTCAGATACTTTTGAAGAAGGGCTATCTGCCTTGTTACAGCCTGTAACTAAAAATGTTAGGGCAAGGGCTAGGATTAAAGTTTTATTTTTCATGCTTATCCTCTCTTTATTTCAATTTTTTGATAATATGTGATAGGTTTTTCTTATACAATCATACCATTTTTAAAGTTGTTTTAAAAGATAAGCCCCTTCTTCTTTATCGTTCTTATGTATTTTAGAAAAAAAATCACCAATTTTAACAAATTTGTAACCTTTTTGTTGCAATTTTTTCCGCTTTGTTATATAATAGGAATAGAATTTGAGTAAAAGACTATATTTTTGTAAATTATTTGTAACAAAAAGTGAGGTAAAGACAATGAAAAAAATCAATAAAACTGTCCTACTCGCCTCATCATTTCTTATTTCGCAAGCTTTCTTATTGACTGATAAAACTTACGCTAGCGAAGAGTTTAAAAATGATTATAAGCTAGATTTAAAGGAGAGTATTGACAGTTCTGATAATAGTGAACTTATTACAAGTGAAAATTTCACGAAAGTTCAAACAAATACAGACCAGGCAGCAGAAAACCAAGATGCAAAGCCAGCAGAGTCTGAAATAGATACTAAAATTGAGCCAGTGGCAAACAAGCCAGAAGAGGCTTCTATTTCTGATGGAGAAATCTCTCTGGAAAATAAACAATTAGTCGATGATAAGGCAAGTCAAGCTCCTTCTGTAGATGAAAATCAACAAGCAGATCAAAGCTCTGATGACTTAGATCAAATTTTTGGACAAAGCCCTAAGAAGCTTGCTAATGTAATTTATTATGATAATTCAGATTTAAGCATACCTGAAGTAAACAAGAGCGAAGTTAGCAATGAAGCTACAAATACTATTCATAATAGCCAAACTCAAATAGAAGAAAAGAAATATTATGCACCAAGCACAAGTGGTTATTTTGTCAAAAATAAGGGCAAGATAAACTACTTTAGAAATAATAAACTAGTTAAAAATGAATCTATCAAAGTAAAAGATAGGATCTATAGGGCAGATAAAACTGGGTCCCTATCAAATCCTAGAAATTCATGGCTAAATGTAGGCAAAAGCATCTACTACAATGGCAAGGATGGCTCTATAACAAAGGGAATAACTCAAATCAAAGATCAAAAATACTATTTTGATAATGATGGAGTCCTACAAAGAAATCAAAAGCTAGTAACCCAAAATACTTATTATGAAGTAAATAGGCTTGGCCAAATGAAGACAGCCCCTAACAAATGGGTTAATATCAGCGGTGCGATATATCGTACCCAAAATGATGGCTCTCTAGCTAGAGGAATCACCAAAATTGGAAATGCCGACTACATGTTTGACAATAGCGGTAAGCTTCAAACCAATAAAAAACTAATCCTAAATGACAAATACTACACAGTAAATGCAACAGGACTAGTAACAAATCCAAAGAACGAATGGCTAGCCATAGATGGTCTAACATATAGAACAGACAAAGATGGTAAGATTGTAAAAAATGTTCAAGAGATAAATAATAACACCTATGTATTCGATCATAAAACCGGAGTAATGATTACAGGAAAAACTGCCCTAGCAAATGGTAAATTCTTTGAAATTGACAATCGCGGAGTAGCAACAAATCCAAAAGATGCATGGGTAACACACGAAGGTAAAACCTTCCATACCAATGCAAATGGCTATATCCAAAAGGGTATCTGGGATATAGAAGGCAAGACCTATTGCTTTGATGATAATGGTCTAGTTAGAAATTCTAAATACCTACAAAATGGATTAGAGTATAGCACAGATGATAAAGGTCTTGCAAGAAGAACAGGCTTTGAAGTAAAAGGCGATAGAAATATCGACACAGTCATGGACTGGATGTTCCAAGCAAAAAACAAAAATATGACCTATAATATGGGTGCTGGAAGAAATACAGAAACACAAGCAGACTGCTCATCAGCTGTATACAGAGCCCTAATCTACGGAGGTTTCCTAAAATCTGATGCCTACGTAGGAAATACTGAAACCCTATTTGCCATGGGTGCAAAGGGCGAAGTAATGTATGAAATAAAAGAAAATGAAATCGACTACGGTGATATATTCGTAGCAGGTAATCCAGGTCAATCCCTAGGAGCAGGTGGTCATACAGGCTTCATCTTAAACAAACAAAATGACTCCATAATCCATATGAATTACTCAGACAACGGAGTGAGAGTAACACCTAGAAAAGGAAGAATGGGAGATGCTTCAGGCAGACCTGTAAAATACTACAGACTTGTTGGAGCCAAATCAAGCAGAATATTCGTAGATAAAAAATAATATTAAAGACTAGTCCTTAGGGGCTAGTTTTTTATTAGTGAAAAAATTTTTGATTAACTTTCAATTGATGAAAATAAAATCCCCCTTTTATTGAATTTATTTTATCTTTAAAAAACTTTTGTAGAACTTAAATCTATATTCATAGAGCAGGTTGACTATTTGACTTTAATCTGCTCTATTTTTTTATAAAATTTTTAAAAAAAATCATGAATATTATCCAGATTTAAGAATGAAATAATAAACCCAAGCTTATAGAAGATTTTATAAATCTTGGGCTAAAAATAAAGATTTAGCTTGATAACACCCACAAGTAAATGTAAAAACTTGCATTATTAATTGCAAAGACCTTGAAAATTTAGAGTGAAATTGCATTATTATTCCTTAATGTAAAAATAAATTCAAAACACTACTTGACAAAACTATATTATCAGGATAAAATACTAAACAAGAAAAGTTATTAAATGGGGGAATAAAAATGAAAATGAAAAAAATATTCTCGACCATGATGGCCCTTGGCCTTGCAGCAACCCTTGCTGCCTGTGGTGGAGATGACGCTAAAAAAGACGACGCTGCTGATAAGAAAGATGATCAAGCAGTAGATCAAGCAGCAGATAAAAAAGACGACAAAGATGCTAAAGATGCTGATGAAAATGCTCTTTCTGATGATGAAAAAGCAGAACTAGATAACTTCGACAAACAAACAGCAGATGACACATTAGTAGTAGGTACATCTGAGATGAGCGGGGACTTCTACGGTTCTTGGTCAAATAACTCTTACGATGTTAAGGTTAGACGCTACATAGGTACAGAAGGTAATAATGCTTACCTAACAATGGTACAAGATGAAGGCGGCCAGTGGAAAGCCAATATGACTATTCTTGAAAAAGAACCAGAGACAGTTAAAAATGAAGATGGATCTGAAACAACAACTTTCACAATCAAAAAAGACTTGAAGTGGTCTGATGGACAACCTATAACAGCAGATAACTATCTTTTCGATATGTTATTCCACGCTTATCCTTCTTATCAATTGGTAACAGGAGCCTTTACTATAGGTGCAGACTCTGTAAAGGGTTATGAGGCTTATAAGGGTGGAGATGATGACAAGTTTGAAGGTCTTGAAAAAGTTGATGATTATACATTTAAGGTTACAACTGATGCTTCATACCTACCATATTATGAATCAGCCTTCCTAAAACAAGTGTCACCTTTCCCAATTCACGCTATAGCTGATAATATCGAAGTAGCTAAAGAAGGAAACAAGATAGTTGCAAAAGATGGCTATAAGCCAACAGAAGATGAGAAGAAAAAATATATAGAAAACATCGATGCTCAAATAGCTAAGACTAATGAGGACTTCAATGAACAAAATCCAGCACCAAAAGATGATGCAAGTGAAGATGAAAAGAAGGCCTACGAAGAAGCTAAGGCAGAAAATGACAAAAAGGTAGCAGACCTTGAAAGCCGTAAATCAGGTGATATAGACCCAACAAACATGCTAATAGAAGAAGCTATGCAAAAAGAATTCAACGAATATAGGATAAAGCCAACAGTTTCTTGTGGTCCATACAAGTTTGATTCTTATGAAAATAACATGGCAAAATTAAGCCTAAACGAAAACTATGCAGGCAACTTCAAGGGTGAAAAAGCAACCATCCCACATGTAATAGTTCAATATGTAAACAGTAAGATAGCTGTTGACTTACTTGAAAATGGTGACATCGATCTTTGGGAATCAGAAGCTGAAGGTGCTCTAATAGATCAAATGAGAGCTGCAGCTGATGAAGGCAAAATCGGTGGTTACAATACCTTTGAGAGAAATGGTTATGGTAACGTAGTATTCCTAACAGACAGGGGAACTACAAAATATAAGGAAGTAAGACAAGCAATTGCCCACCTAATGGACAGAAACTCATATGTTCAATCATTTGCAGGCGGCTACGGAGTAGTAACAAATGGTATGTACGGTACCAGCCAATGGATGTATAAGGAAAGAGGAGCAGACCTAGAAGCTTCTGATGACTTTAATAAATACACCCTAAACCTAGAAAAAGCAAATGAATTATTAGATAAAACACCATTCAAATTTGAAAAAGATGGTAAGACACCTTGGGATAAGAAAAAAGCAGATGAAGAATATGCTAAAAACCCAGATGGCTTTGATTACTATAGGTATGATGAAAATGGTAAGAAACTTCAAGTAAACCAATACGGTTCTGATGAATCACCAATCACAACCCTAATCTCAAACCAAGTCCCAGTAAATGCTAAGCAAGTTGGTATGGAATATAACGTAACAGCAGGATCCTTTGCAACCCTCCTAGATTACTACTACCATCCAAAAGAAGATGCTGAATATACAGTCTTCAACATGGGCTTAAGCTTTGGTACACCATTTGATCCTTGGTATCAATACAACTCAAAAGGTTCTGATAATATGACAAGGACAAATGATCCAAAGGCAGATGAACTAACAGTTAAGCTACGTCAAACAGACCCAGATGATAAGGAAGGTTATCTAGATACTTGGGAAGAATTTGAAAAATGGTACAACGACTACCTACCAGAAATCCCACTATATTCAAACCAATACCACTCAGGTTACTCTAAGAGGGTAAAAGGCTTTGATATCAACACACCAGTTTGGGAATCTGAATATCAAATCAACGCAATGAGCTTAGATAATAGCAACAAATAGAAAACCCAAATAAAATTAAGTACACAACGAAAGCAAGGATTAATCCTTGCTTTTGTTGTGGGAATTTTCTTGTATAATATTCAATAATATCCTAATTCCTTCAAGGGGATAACATTTCCCAGCCAAGCTTAAGATAAGCTTAAAATAATGCGTTTAGCTAGGTAAAGAACTAACCGGAAATGAAAGAACTTGCAATAATAAATAACAAATTCCTTGAAAACATGACAAAGCAATAGAATAAATATTCACAAAAGCGAAAAGTAAAACGCTAACAAACTTGACAAAATCGGTTTAATAGAATAAAATATTATACTATAAAAAAGTTACTTAATTTTTTAGGGGGAAAACTATGAAAATGAAAAAAGTATTCTCATCACTTATGGCCCTAGGCTTAGCAACAACTCTAGTTGCTTGTGGTGGAGACACAGCAAAAGATGCTGACAAAAAAGCAGAAGATTCAAAAGAATCTACTGACAAAGCTGAAACTCCAGCTGATGGTGAAGAAAAAGCAGCTGATGATAAGGCTGAACTAGACTCATTTGACAAACAAACATCAGATGACACCCTAGTAGTAGGTGCTGTTCAAGAATTCAACGGCGACTTCTTACAAGGTTGGACAAACAACTCAATGGACGTTAAGGCTCGTAGATACATGGGTATCGAAGGTAACAACGGCTATGGAACAGTAGTTCAAGATGAAGCTGGTCAATGGGTAAACAATATGACCGTTCTTAAAGAAGAACCAAAAACAGTTAAAAATGAAGATGGTTCTGAAACAACAACCTACAAGATTAAAGAAGACCTAAAATGGTCAGACGGAACACCAATCAAGGCTGATGATTACCTATTTGGTTCACTTCTACACACCTATCCATCATACCAATTAGTAACAGGCTCAACATCAATCGGTGATGACCCACTAATGGGCTATGAAGCATACAAAAATGGTGACAAAGACACATTTGATGGTCTTAAGAAGATTGATGACTACTCATTTTCTATAACAGTAGATGCATCCTTCCTACCATACTATGAAGAAGCAACTCTTAGAGGATTTGGTCCATATCCAATCCACGCTGTATCTGATAACCTTGCTGTAGCACCAGAAGGAAATAAAATCGTAGCTAAAGATGGTTATAAGCCAACAGAAGAAGATAAGAAAAAATACATCGAAAATATCGACAATCAAATAGCAAAATCTAAAGAAGACTTTGATGAAAACAACCCAGCTCCAAAAGATGATGCAAAAGATGAGGAAAAAGCAGCATATGAAGAAGCTAAAAAGGCTCAAGAAGAAAAGCTAGCAGATCTTGAAAAGAGAAAAACTGGTGAAGTTGATCCAACTTCTATGCTAATAGAAGAAGCTATGCAAAGAGAATACAATGAATACAGAATTAAACCAACTGTAACAGCTGGTCCTTACAAATTCGATGGATTCGAAAATAACATGGTTAAGCTAAGCATCAACGAAAACTATGCTGGTAACTTCAAAGGCGAAAAACCAACCATCCCACACGTAATCCTACAATACGTAAACAAAAACATAGCTATCGACCTACTAATCAATGGCGATATCGATATTTGGGAAGCTGAAGGCGAAGGCCCACTAATAGACCAAATGAGAGCTGCAGCTGATGAAGGTAAAATCGGTGGTTACAACACATTTGAAAGAAATGGTTATGGTAACGTAACATTCCTAACAGATAGAGGAGCTACAAAATACAAAGAAGTTAGACAAGCTATAGCTTCACTAATGGATAGAAACAACTTCGTACAATCATTTGCTGGTGGTTACGGTGTAGTAACAAACGGTATGTATGGTACAAGCCAATGGATGTACAAAGAAAGAGGAGCTGATCTTGAAGCTAACCCAGAATTCAAGAAATATCAACTAAACCTTGATGAAGCAAACAAACTTCTTGATGCAAGTCCATATACATTCGAAGCTGACGGAAAAACTCCATGGGATAAGGCAAAAGCTGATGAAGAATTTGCTAAAAATCCTGACGGATTCGATTACTATAGATACGACAAAGATGGTAAGAAACTTCAAGTAAACCAATACGGTTCTGATGAATCTCCAATCACAACATTAATTTCAAACCAAGTTCCAGTAAATGCTAAACAAGTTGGTATGGAATATAACGTAACAGCTGGTTCATTTGCAACCCTACTTGATTACTACTACTATCCAAAAGAAGATGCAGAATACACAGCATTCAACATGGGTACAGGATTTGGTACACCATTTGATCCATGGTATCAATATAACTCAAAAGGATCAAACAACACAACAAGGACAAACGATCCAAAGGCTGATGAAATCACAGTTAAACTACGTCAAACAGACCCAACAAAGAAGGAAGAATACCTAGACAACTGGGAAGCTTTTGAAATGTGGTACAACGACTATCTACCAGAAATCCCACTTTACTCTAACCAATACCACACAGGTTACACAAAGAGAGTAAAAGGATTTGATATCAACACACCAGTTTGGGAATCTGAATATCAAATCAATGCCATGAGCATCGAAAAATAAGAAAATCATTTAAGGCAGGACTCTTAGGAGTCTTGTCTTTTTATGTGGAGATCTTTATTATTGCAATATAATATTTATTCATAATGAAATTTTCCTTGAAAGAAAAATTATAAATAAAAATTAATTATAGCTTCCAATCTCCACCTTTAAAAGCCATTGATACTGGATAAATATATAATAAAATACATAAGATTTTATTAAAAAATGTAAAACTTTTAAAGATGATTAATAATTATAGGACAAAGATTAACAAGTTTAGGAAAACCTTGACAAAAACATGAAGATATTTTACAATTATTGTATAAAACACATGGTAATGAGGATTTTGCAAGAAAGGTAAGCGGGAAAATAAAATATAATTTTTTAAAAAAATTATATTATCTAATGATATAAAAAACCTTTCCAAAATAAAATCAAAATCCTATTAGTTTTAGGAGGAAAAAATGAAGTTAAAAAAAGTCTTTTCATCAATGATGGCTTTAGGCCTAATGGTAACGATTGCAGCGTGTGGATCTAGTACAGACAGCACAAAAGCTCCGGTAGATGGAGCATCTACAGAAGATACAAATGCTAACGGAGATGGTCTAGAAGCTGGTGATGAAAGTCAAGATATAGGAAATTTTGACAAGCAAACATCTGATGATACTCTAGTAATAGGTGTGGAAGAGATAAATGGAGACTTTGTCGGAGGTTGGACTAACAACAAGACAGATGTCAAGGCTCGTAGGCTAATGGGTATAGAAGGTAACAATGGCTATTCTACTGTAGTTCAAGATGAAGGTGGCAAGTGGATTAATAACATGACAGTTCTTGAAAAAGAGCCAGAAACTGTAAAAAATGATGATGGATCAGAAACAACCACCTACACCATCAAAAAAGACCTAAAATTTTCTGATGGCACACCAATTACAAGTGCTAACTATATCTTTGGTTCCCTACTCACATCCCACCCAGAATACCAAGTTGTAACAGGCTCAACAAATGTAGGTTCAGATTCTGTAGCAGGATATAAGGATTATTTTGCAGGCAAAAACCCAGAATTTACAGGTTTTGAAATAGTAGATGACTACACCTTCAAGGCAACAGTAGATGCAGAATACCTTCCATACTTTGAAGAAGCAGCCCTAAGAGGCTTTGGTCCATTCCCAATATCAGCCATCACAGAAAATCTAGAAGTTTCCAAAGATGGCAAAAAGCTTGTAGCCAAGGAAGGCTACCAAGTAACAGATGAGGATAAGAAAAGATATTATAAAAACCTTGATACATCAATAGCCAAGGCTAAGGAAGACTTTGAGGAAAATTGGTCCTTCATAGAAACGGAAAAAGATGTAACAGAAGAAGAAAAGAAAGAATATGAAGAAGCCAAGGTAGAACTAGACAAGAATATAGCAGAGCTTGAAGCTAGAAAAGGTGGCGATGTAGACCCTACAGAGCTATTAATAGAAGATGCAATGCTAAGATATGCCAACGAATACAGGATAAAACCAAATGTAACAGAAGGACCTTATAAATTTGAATCTTTTGAAAACAACATGGTTAAGTTAAGCCTAAATGAAAACTATGCTGGCAACTTCAAAGGCGATAAGGCCACAATCAAAAATATAATCCTTCAAACAGTCAACAAGAAAATAGCAGTAGACCTCCTAGAAAATGGTGATATCGATATTTGGGAATCTGAAGCAGACGGAGCAAAAATTGACCAGATGAGATCAGCAGCTGAAGCAGGGAAAATAGGTGGTTACAATACCTTTGAAAGAAATGGTTACGGAAATGTGACCTTCCTAACAGATAGGGGATCTACAAAATATAAAGAAGTAAGACAAGCTATAGCCCACTTAATGGACAGAAATAACTTCGTTCAATCCTACGCTGGCGGCTACGGAGTAGTAACAAATGGTATGTATGGTACCAGCCAATGGATGTATAAGGAAAGAGGAGCAGACCTTGAACTAAATCCAGAATTTAAGAAATACCAACTAAACCTAGAAGAGGCTAACAGTCTACTTGATAAGACCCCATACAAGTTTGAAGCAGATGGTAAAACTCCTTGGGATAAGGCAAAGGCAGATGAAGAATTTGCTAAAAATGCAGATGGTTTTGATTACTATAGGTACGATGAAAATGGCAAAAAACTTCAAGTCAACCAATATGGTTCAGATGATTCGCCAATCACAACCCTCATATCTAATCAAGTTCCAGTAAATGCTAAGCAAGTAGGAATGGAATATAACGTAACAAGTGGGTCATTTGCAACCCTACTTGAATACTACAACTTCCCAAAAGAAGATGCAGAATACACAGCCTTCAACATGGGAACAGACTTTGGTACACCATTTGACCCTTACTACCAATACAACAGCCAAGGCTTTGACAATAGGACAAAAACAAATGACCCTCTAGCAGATGAGCTAACAGTCAAACTTCGCCAAACAAAACCAGGCGATAACGAAGCCTACCTAGATACTTGGGAGAAATTTGAGATGTGGTATAACGACTACCTACCAGAAATTCCACTATACTCTAACCAATACCATACAGGCTATTCAACAAGGGTTAAGGGCTTTGATATCAATACTCCAATTTGGGAATCTGAATATCAGATCAATGCCATGACCCTAGAATAAAATAAAGTCCACCTAGGATGAAAAAAAGTGAAGAAAATATCTAATTATACATTGTAAAATTTTCTTAATAAAGGATTGGAATTTAGCTTATATTTTATGGAGAAACCATGAATATTAAGTTTATATTTCAATCCTAAGCTTTTATAATGCTATATACAAGATACTAAAACACTAAGTTTACTCCTAGGTGGACCTTTTAATATAGGCAATGAATTAAGATAAAGAATGTTGAAAAATTACTCATTAGGAAGTATGATTATCAATATTTACAAAACTTTATAAATATACATAAAAAGTCAATTGTTAACAAGCATACAATTTTTTGGAAGAATTTTTATTAATCAGTCCAAGGGATTGTAGGAAAATTAAGGTTGACAAAAATGGCTAAATATATTAAACTTGTATGTATAAATTATAATGGTCTAGGACTATGCCCAAAATTCATTTTACTAATATATTAAAGTAATAATACATAGGCAGCAGAAACTAGGCGAGAATAGGAAGGAAACTTATGTTACGTTATATAGTTAAGAGAATATTAAACTTAATACCAGTAGCTCTTATTATATCTATCATGCTTTTTGCCTTTTCAAAGGCCATGCCAGGTGACCCAATCCAGGCGATGATACCTACTACAGGTAGGATTACTAAGGCACAAAAAGAAGAAATGTATAAGAACTTACAAGCAAGATATGGATATGATAAGCCACTACCAGAACAATATGTCAGATGGTTAGGCAGAACCCTTAAGGGAGACTTTGGTGAATCTACCAGAGTTAGAAGACCTGTTAAGGAATACTTGTCTGAACCACTTAAAAATACAGTTTATTTAAATATTGGTTCTACAATAATTTCCTTTGTGCTTTCGGTGCTCATAGGAATTAGGTCGGCGACCAGGAAGGGAGGAGTCTTTGATAAGACGAGTCAGACCCTAACCCTAGTTGGTCTCTCAATTCCGACTTTCTTTATAGGTTTGATTATGATATTCTTCTTTGCTTTTAGGCTAAAGATGTTCCCAGCTAATGGTATGCCTAGAGAAAATACCTTCGCTGAATGGCTTAAATATCTAACCCTACCAACCCTTACCCTTACAGTAGGTTCTCTTGCATCTCTTTCTAGATATGTAAGAAACTCAATGCTTGATGCTCTTGACCAAGACTATATAAGAACAGCAAGATCAAAGGGTCTTAAGGAAAAAACAGTTGTATATTCTCACGCCTTTAGAAATGCTCTTATTCCAGTAGTAACAGCTTTGACATGGGCGGTTCTTGGAATGTTCTCAGGTTCTGCTATAACAGAGAGAATCTTCTCTTATAGGGGAATTGGTAATGAGCTTATTTCTGCGGTAATGGCTCAAGATTACAATGTAATCCTTGCCCTATCAATGTTTTATGCTATACTTACACTTTTAGGTAACCTCCTAATGGATATAGCCTATGCCCTAGTAGACCCAAGAGTAAAATTGGAGGCTTAATATGAATAGAAAATTAAATAAACCATTCAAATCTTATTTTAGCTTCCTAAAAGCTTATCTCTTAAGAGGCTTTACCTTTGCAAATGGCATGGATAGCGATTTAAATTCGCAAAATTCAGAAAATGAAGGTCCAAAAAGTGACCTTAATGCTAACCTTGAGGGCGGCCCAAAACAGAGCCCTGAAAATGATAAGCTAAAAGAAGAAGCTATCATGAGCCCTGGCAAGGTAGCAGTTAGAAACTACTTTAGAAATCCACTTGGTGTTATAGGACTTGCTATGTTTATAGCTATAGTTCTTGTAATCTTTGTCGGATCAAAAATGCTTCCTTTTGACCAATACTATTCTCAAGGTAACCTTACAAACGTATCACCAGGAGCAGGTTATATGAATTATCCTAGTGAAATGGAAAAGGAAGGTGTGGCTAAAATTTCTATAGGTAACACATTTGCAGTAGGCCTTACAGAAGAAAATAACCTTTATGTTTGGGGTTCAAATAACGAAGATAATGTATTAACTATTCCAGATAATATAAAGGATAAGATTAAACAAGGTAATATAAAAGATGTGGCAGCAGGTGATAGACACATCCTAGTTGCTACAAATGATAATGAAATATATGGTTGGGGTAACAAGACCTTTGACCAAACAAAAACACCTCCAATGCAAGAAGCTCAAATCAAAGAAGAGGGTATTGCAAAAATTGGCGGTGGTAGTCAATATTCAGTAGTTCTTACAAATAAGAACAACCTTATAGTATGGGGTTCAACCCTTGCATCAAGACTGGATATGATTCCTTCAAAGATTCAAGGTCAAATAGTCGACTTTGATACAAACACAATCAACGTAATAGTAGTTAAAAAAGATGGCTCAATCGACCTTTTAGGTGTAAGAGGAGCTGAAAATGATACAGCTATGCCTGCTGAGCTAAGAGATGGTAAGGTAAAGGTCAAAAAAGCCGTTCTTACAGCCAACTCTGCAGCAGCCCTTACAGAAGATGGCAAGCTTTTTGTTTGGGGTCCATCAAGAGATAAATTATCTGGAGACAATGTTCCAAAATTTGATGGAAAACTTGTAGACATTCAAGCAAGTGATTCAGTTCTAACAGCCCTAGATGAAAATGGAAAAATCTACCAATGGGGTATAGAAAACTACGGAGAGCTTAAGACTCCAGACGGCAAATTTAAGCAAGTATTTGCAAACTACTTCAACAATTATGCAGTAGATGAAAATGGAAAAATCGATACTTGGGGACTAAATGGTTTTAGATTTGGTTCAGATGACCAAGGACGTGATATATTTACAAGACTAATCCACGGTGGAAAGATGACCATGATTATCTCACTTATTTCATCAATCATCCAAATCGGACTTGGTGTTTTAATAGGTATGGTATCAGGTTTCGTCGGTGGTAGGGTTGATAACGTGCTAATGAGAATTTCAGAGATTGTTGCATCCTTCCCATTCTACCCAATGCTTATTTCCCTATCTGCACTTCTTCCACCAGGAGCAAGCCAAGAACAAAGAATAACCATGGTTATGATTCTTTTAGGTGTCCTAGGTTGGACAGGACTTGCCCGTCTTGTACGTGGACAAATCCTTGCAGAACGTGAAAGAGATTATATTACAGCAGCCAAGGCACTTGGTGTAAAAGACTGGTCAATCATGATCAAACACATTTTACCAAACGTCTTATCAATAGTTATAGTAAATGCGACCATAGGTTATGCGGGCAACCTCCTAACTGAAAGTGGTCTATCATTCTTAGGATTCGGTGTTCAAGAGCCTACACCATCTTGGGGTAACATGCTAACAGCAGCCCAAAGTTCAGATGTACTTAACACTTACTGGTGGAGATGGGTATTCCCAGCCCTAGCAGTATTCTTGACATCCTTCTCAGTTAACCTTATAGGTGATGCCCTAAGAGATGCAATCGACCCAAGAGCAAACGAAAGATAGGTGAAAATATGAGTTTACTAGAAATAAAAAATCTCCATACCTACTTTTCTACAAGACGTGGTCTAATAAAGGCAGTTAACGACGTAAGCTTGTCAGTTGACGCAGGAAAAACCCTAGGACTTGTAGGCGAGTCTGGATCTGGTAAGAGCCAGACAGCTATGAGTATTCTCCAATTATTTGAATCAAACCAAAAGATTTATGGTGGTGAGATATACTTCGATGGAGAAAAAATCTCAGAATACAATACAAGCCAAATGGAGCATATCAGGGGAAATAAGATTTCAATGATCTTCCAAGAGCCAATGAGCTCCCTAAACCCTGTATTTACAGTAGAAAAGCAACTTTCAGAAGTTCTAATGCTCCATAAGGGAATGAATAAAAAACAAGCAGCTGAAAGAGTTGAAGAACTCTTAGCAGCTGTTAAGATACCAAACCCACACGTAGTAACTAAGCAATATCCATTTGAATTATCAGGTGGTATGAACCAAAGGGTAATGATAGCCATGGCCCTTGCTTGTGAACCAAAGCTACTAATAGCAGATGAGCCTACAACAGCGCTTGACGTAACAATTCAAGCCCAAATCTTAAGACTAATGAATGACCTAAAACATAAGGCTGGCACATCAATCCTCTTTATCACCCACGATTTAGGTGTAATCAATCAAATGGCTGATGAAGTAGCAGTAATGTATTGTGGACAAATCGTAGAACAATCACCAGTAGAATTTATCTTCAAACGTGACATAACAGATTTCAACCACCCATACACAGTAGCTCTTCTAAACTCAATCCCATCTATCACATCAGATAGAAACGAGAGATTAGACATCATACCAGGAAGCGTACCTCACCCACTCAACCTACCAGAGGGTTGTAAATTCGCCGATAGGTGTAAATTTGCTACAGAAAGATGTGTAAAAGAGATGCCTGAGCTTAGAAAGGTAAGCGAGAACCAACTAATCAGGTGCCACTACCCAAATAGAAAGGAAAGAGAAGAAGATGGAAAATAAAGACAAGAAGGTCTTATTTAAGATAAGAAACCTCAAAAAATATTTCCCTCTTAAGAAAAAGGGCTTTTTCAACAGAGGTCCAGGCGAATATGTCCACGCCAATGAATCTATATCAATAGATATCTATGAGGGTGAAACACTTGGTCTAGTAGGAGAGTCAGGTTGTGGTAAATCAACCTTCGGTAGGACCCTTCTACAAATATATGAACAAACAGAGGGAACAACTCTATACTACGGCAAAACTCTAGAAGATTTAGCCCCAGAATATATGGGCAAGATGATTTCAAAAATACCATCAAAATTCCCAAATTACCACAAGGAACTAGATGAGTTAAACAAAATCTATGAGGACCTAGAAAAGGCAGAAACAGACGAAGACAGGGCAATGAACAACGAAAAAGCCATGTTCAAACGCCGTGAAATAGAAGAAGAATACCTAAATATGATAAGGATAGCAGGAGGACTTCTTGCATCAGATGATCTAAACAAGGTAGCAAGCCTGCTAAATGAGGAATATCAAATCCTAAAAGAAAGAGCCAAAGTTTTTACAGCCATCGAAGAATTTGAACAAAAATCTCAAATGATGGTAAGGACTTGGGAAGAGTACGACAAGATCTTGGCAGAAGATCCAAAGTATAAAGAATTAACAAACAAGCTTGATGAAATCTCAAAGAGAGTCCAAGAAAAAAGAGATGAAATCGAAGTTTACAGACAAAGCCTAAAAGATAAAGATAAATTTAATGAGCTAGAAAGTCAAATAGATCATGGTATAGACTTATCAGAGCTAACAAAAGAAGAGATGAGACAGCTCCGTAAAGACCTACAAATGATCTTCCAAGACCCATACGGATCCCTTGATACAAAGATGACAGTAGGGAACATCATCGGTGAAGGCGTTCTAGGCCACGAATTATTCAAATCTAGAAATGAAAAAGGCTACAACGAGTATATTCAAGAAACAATGGAAAAATGCGGTCTAGCCCCATACTTCCTTCACAGATACCCACACCAATTCTCAGGTGGACAAAGACAAAGAATAGGTATAGCCAGAGCCCTTGCCCTAAAACCAAGCTTCATAGTTTGTGATGAGGCAGTATCAGCTCTAGACGTATCTATCCAGTCACAAATCATCAACCTTCTTCAAGACCTAAAAGAAGAAAACAACCTAACCTACCTATTCATCACCCACGACCTATCAGTAGTAAAATACATCTCTGACAGGATAGGGGTAATGTATTTAGGAGTAATGGTAGAGCTTGCAGATTCAGAAAAAATCTTCGCAAACCCACTTCACCCATACACAAAAGCCCTACTACAAGCCATACCAAGGACAGACGTAGAGCAAGGTCAAGAACTAGCAGTAATAGAGGGAGATATACCTTCAGCAGTAAGACCACCAAAGGGATGTAGGTTCCATACAAGGTGCGAATACGCCATGGATATCTGCTCAAACTTCGAGCCAGAGCTAAAAGATAATGGCGACGGCCACTTTATAGCCTGCCACCTAATGGATGTATCAGAAGAAGAAAAACAAAGAGCTTATGAGAAAAACATGGCCAAGAGAGCCAAAGAAGCCGAAGAATTAGAAGAAATATCTGCCATATGAAAAGACCAATAGACAGATTTAAAGGCAAGTCCAGGGAGGAAATCGAAGCAAAAGAAGACCTCCTAGATAGGGACAACCTAGAAAGAGGAGACAAGCTAGCAATGTTTCTAGCAGCCATGAGGGTCTTCATGCCCTTCGTCCTCCTACTTCTAGCGCCAATATTTTTATTAGCATACTTTATGTGAAAACCAGGATTTTATAAATTCTGGTTTTTTTATTCCAGAAAACTATTGGAGGCTTATTATCCAAGAGTCTTTTATTTTAGTGATACAATATCATATGGTATTTTTCTTCGTACCTTAATCTCATAATGAATAATATTTATATACTATTGAATCTTCGTAATAAGGGGAGG
>NZ_JBGMEF010000022.1:0-30316 GCF_046365475.1 Anaerococcus kampingae | reverse complement strand
GATAGTGATAGGTAATCCTTTGATGTTATCTCCGGATTTTCCCCCACTTCACACCGTGCATGCGACTTTCACCGCACACGGCGTTCCATCACAAGAAAGATTTTCACGTTTTAACTAAGACTTACACACTTCGTAACAAATTATTTTTTTTCTAAATTAGTGGCAATCCTGCCATTTTTCTAAGCTTATTACATTTCTCGATCTGCTTGACCGTTAAGCCAAGCTCTTTTATATATTTTTGGATTGTATCTTCTTTTGTTGCATGGATAAGTATATGAACTGCTTCTGTAACAAGAATTAAGTTGCTATAACTGTCTGTACCGCCTTGTTCAAGCGGTATCTTGTGATGGCAATGTATATCGTTTGGTGTAAGTTTTACACTTGTTACCCCACATCTGCCATATTGAGCTGCAAAGAGCGAGATTCTGTTGTCTGCAAACTCTATACTCTTATCAAGTACAGGATGTCTCATCAACCAAACAAGTGTATCTACATCAATTTGCAGATTTTTATGAATAAAAGCTCTACCCTTTACAGTGTATTTATTTACAACCTTTTTCTTGTGTTTTGCGTCCTTTGTCCTAATATATCCAACTGGAATTAGCGGATGTCCATTAAGGAAGCGAAGCTGTTTACTTTTTCCATATTTTTCTTTGATAAATCCTTTGTTTAGCGTTCCACTGGTTTTAATATCAAGTCTGTTGTTCATCTGCTTTTTAATGTGAAAGGCTATTTTAGCAAAGTCCAAACTTACATTTGTTGCTATTTGGTAGTAATTATGCAAGCCTGAAACAGTGGCATTATACTTGGCTATTGCTTTGTACTGTTCCTTTTCGTTTGCAGGTCTTTTTATATCCGCCACACATTTAGAAATATTTTCTTTTGCATTTTTCAGTGCCTTATCACTTATATGCGACTGTACAACAAACTTTTTGCCTTTTGGTTTAACCTTAAGCTTAAATCCTAAGAACTCCGAATACCTTTGTTTTAGATTTGTTATTTTAGATTTTTCTTCACTTACATTTAGTTTTAATCTGTCTTGCAACCATTTTGTAACTGCCTGATAGGTTCTTTTTGCATCGTAGTAATTACGGCAAAATATCTTAAAATCATCAGCATACCTTACAATGTATATTTCTTTTAGGTTGCTTGTTCTTAAAGCTCTGTAGGTATGGCTTTTTATCTCTGTTCCTTGACTGTTCGTTCTCTGTTTATATGGATAATGCGTGGGCATTGTCAGCCATTGAGAAGAAACCCACCAATCTAATTCGTTCAAGACTACATTAGATAGTAGCGGTGATAATATACCGCCTTGTGGTGTTCCCTTTGTTGGTGTAATTACCTTTTTATCGGGCATAACTATGTCTGCTTTAAGCATTTCCTTAATGATACAAAGTAACTTTTTGTCATGGATTCCTAAATTCCAAAGCTGCCTTATGAGCTTTGCATGATATACGTTATCGAAAAATCCTTGTATATCAATATCGACTACATAGTGTAAGTGCTGTATCTGCATTAGTCTTGCACATTCTGCAATAGCGTGTTCCGTACTCCTGTTAGGTCGAAACCCATAGGAACTATCATGAAACTTGGCTTCACATATCGGCTCTAATATTTGCAAGATACATTGTTGTACAATTCTATCTACAATAGTTGGTATTCCTAAAGGTCTAATTTTCCCATTAGGCTTTCGCATTTCCACTCTCTTTACAGGGCGTGGCTTATACCAATGAAACTGTTTTTGTATGAGAGAAATGTATTCTTCTTCATTTAGCCTTGATAGATGTTTTATTGTTCTGCCATCTACCCCAGCCGTATGACTTCCTTTGTTCCCTTTTATACTACGATAGGCAAGTTTAATATTTTCTCTTGAAGTTATCAACTCCATTAAATTTGAAAATACTTTATTATTACCGCTATCTTCATATAAATCATCAAGGACTTTTTGCAAGTCATAGTATTCCGTATAACGGATTTTGTTTTGTTTCAGTGTTTGTTTCGAAGTGGACACAGTCACCATCTCCTTTCGGATTTGATTTTCTTTGTCATACTCGAAGCTGTGTTTGTCTTAATTTCAGTTCTTGTACTTTCCTGTGACTGGTGGCTATCCCTCCACGAACTTATTATTTTCGCTTCATAGGTACTGTGCCACCACTTTCACCGAGATAAAGAATGGTTATATGCTGTTTTTTACAGTCATTTTCCCATTCAACACTTCATTAGCATTAGACTGCTTCCATGCTCTTGGCTTACCACGTTCCGACAATCTTATCTTTGAATACGTTTAGGTTCTTCCTCTAAGCCTGTGTTTAGTTTTCACCATATCGCCTGTAACGATATATGGATTTTCATAACAACCATTCTTACTCATCCACAAACACCCCATCTTTGATGGGAATTGCCGTTAGGCAAATTCAAACGTTTAGACCCTTACATTCGGAAGTACGTCAGTGCTTTGGTATACACATTCTCACCATGCGTATTCGACACCCGACATATAGGTAGCACCGTCCACCTCTGAACAGCTTTCGTGTCTGATGTTAATATCAGTCTTACGGCTACTCTCTGCCGACTTCACCGAGCTTTTGACAATGAAATAGTCTAATATTCATTGCCAATCGGAGTATCAGTGTAGGCATTTCAGGGCGTTACCCCGTCATTCTACCTATCAGATTGCCAGTTCTCCTAAGTTTTGAACTTTCAGTCCTTCGACTTAGTGCATAAGCTTTTCACTTATGAACGTGTCGCACGATTGTCATTGCCATATCCTTCCATCAGGTTGATAACACCCCATGCTCCAAGTCCTGCACCAATTGCTGTAACTAATATTTTTAATACATTTACTGCTTGTGAAAAAAATTCCATTTATATTTCCTCCTTTTTTTCTTTTTTTTCAATTTTATTTATGTGCTTTACGATAAAATTTTTAAATGTCTTGTCTTCTTTTTTTGTTTCCTTAAAATATCCAAAAATATGGATGTATTCTCCACTTTTAAATTCCTTCACACTTTTTGCCTTTTCCCCGTAGAGATTACAGTAGATATATTCTTTTTTAACCTTTCCTTCTTCTTTGTTCTTTCTAACTATTGTGAAGTTAGCTACCTCTTTTTCTCCTTCCTTTGTATCTATTGCAGTTGTTTTTATTTCTCCTACTAGATTTCCATTAATATTTAGCATTTCTCTTTCCATTTGTTCTATCTCCTTTATTCCATAAAAAAAGCGATAGTTTTCTCTATCGCTTCTACTTCTAATTCATTAATATTTCATTTTTCTCTGTATCTTATTTTTTCGGCTCATCTCGTATATATTTCATTCTTCCTCCTTTGGGCATAAAAAAACACCGAAATGTTTTTTTCGGTGTAAATTTCTCTATTTAATTTTATGGTTTTAGTAATTCTTTCCAGTTTTCTTTAAAGCCAACATGTCTTAATTCAATATTTTCATATCTTGCTATTAGTGCTGTTAGATCATGATAAAAATTTTTGTAATTTTCTTCTTCAGAAACTATTTTAAGATTAACTAATGTAGCAAATATTGTATTGTTTGAAATATTATTTTTTAAATATTCTTTATATAGCTTTGGTGATTTTGTAAGCTTTGCTCCATATAGCCTGCCATAATGGGCACATATATTTCTTATATAGGCAAAATTTTCTATCCAAGATTCAAAGTAATGGTATTCTGTATGAAAGACTTTTGCAATTTTACTTTTATCTTCATTTTTCATATTCTTATACATTTTAGATAAGGTTCCAAAACTCGCTACTTCTATCACTGCATAGAGTGGAATTTCTCCACCTTCATAATTGTCTTTAAAGTTTTTTATAAAGGGTGAGCGTCTATTTCTTTTTGTTTCTCTTTCTAAATCATTTAATGCTTCTTTATATCTGTTTTTATATTTTCCCACATTTGACAAATCTTTGTAACCAAAATTCCCATATTTTAAAGAAAAATAGTTTGTGATAACTGCTCTTAAAGAAACTTCAATATGTTCTATTATTTCAAATATGAGTTGTCTAAGTTCTCTATCAAATTTATATAAACTTACAATATCTTCAAAACTTATTCCTGATATATATCTTCCATCTTTTTTTAATGTGACACTATAAGCTTTAATCAGCCTGTAATAGGATATTCTTCCAAGAATTTTCTTAGCATAAGTTTTATCTTTTACTAAAAGTCCTAAGTCTATTAAGTTTTTTACTTGATTTTCTATACTAATCGGTTCTTGGTGGATTTTTTTCATTTTTTCTCCTAAAATCAAATGACCCGACTTGGTCCGCATTGTTAAGAGGCGTGTCGGGTGCTGTTGACATTATTATATGTTATAAAATATTTTTTGTCAAGTATTTCCTTTTAATCTTTCCTAAATAGCTATCTTACTTCTAATTTTAAATTTATTCATCTAATATTTCAACTACCATACTCTCTTTTAACTTAACCTCATCTTTTCTCTGTAGGTATTTCTCTATGTCAAATATATTTCTCTTATCATAATCTTCCAACAACTTGTAATTCTTATGCTTTGTAATATCAAATTTATCAGACAAGAAAGGTCTTACTCCTCTTAGTTGGTATATACACTTACCACCATCCATTACAGTTATTTCATCTTGACTCATAAGTTCCTTACCAGTTTTTTGATAATTTAGTCCAAAACTCTTTTGATTTGACCTTGTTTCTGATGTGTTATATAGGTCTATGGTTTCTTTTCCTAAGGTTTCTGATAATTCTTTTACTGTTGTTTTTTCTTTTCCTCCTAAAAAGAGTGTAGAGTCGCAGTTACCAACTATTGTATCTGCATGGTCTTTATAGATTGCTTTTAATTGAGATTGTGCTTGCAGTATTATACTTGCTGATATTTCTCTACTTCTAATAGTTGCTATCAGCTTTTCAAATTTAGGAATTAAGCCGATATTTGCGAATTCATCAAGTAGGCATCTCACATGAACAGGAAGTCTTCCACCATACACATCATCTGCTTTATCACATAATAGATTAAATAATTGTGAGTACATTATTGATACTACAAAGTTAAATGTATCATCTGTATCTGATATTATAACGAATAAAGCTGTTTTCTTTTCTCCAAGTGTATCAAGCTCCAGTTCATCTTCTTTCATAAGATCGCTTAATTCTTCAATATCAAAAGGAGCAAGCCTTGCTCCACAGGATATAAGGATTGATTTGGCAGTTTTTCCTGCTGCAAGTTTGTATTTCTTGTATTGTTTTACTGCGAAATGATTTGGCTTTTCTTTTTCTAATGCTTCAAACATATAGTCTACTGCATTTTTAAAATTTTCATCTTCTTCTCTTACCTCACTTGCATCTATCATAGCAAGTAGAGTTGTAAAGTTCTGTTCTTCTTTAGGAGCTTCATAAAAAATATATCCAATTAAGGCTGTATAGTAGAGCTTTTCAGCTTTTACCCAAAAATCCTCAGTTGATTTTTCTCCTTCTCCCTTAGTATTTGCAATTATTGTTTGTACTAATTTCAAAATATCTTTTTCACTTTTCAAGTATGCAAAGGGATTATATCTCATGGATTTTTTAAAGTTTATTGTATTTAGTATTTTTATCTCATATCCATTTCTTTCCAACATTTTTCCGCATTCCAAGACTAATGTTCCTTTTGGATCGGTCACTACATATGAAGAGTGCATTTGCATGAGATTCGGCTTTACAAAGAACCTTGTTTTACCACTACCAGAACCTCCAATTACCAATACATTTTTATTCCTAGCATATTTTGGATTTTTAGGTCTATTGTTCATGGTAAGTCTTTCAGTTTGAGTTAGTAGCACATTGTTTTCAAACTTCTTGTCAATGTATGGCTCAATATCTTTTTCATTTCCCCATCTTGCCGATCCATATTCTCTGCCCTCTCTAAACTTTTTTGCTTTTTTCTTTTTCTGTATAAGGATTAACTTAATAACTACTGATAGAATTAGACCAGGTATCAGGTTTTTTATTTTTAATGATGGAATATATTTTAAAGTATCTATTTGACTAAAAGCCACTAGAATTCTATCTATTATATCTCCTCCTACATAAGAGTTGACATGGCTTGCAAAGATATTTCCTATATAAAAAAATAAGAGGTAAGGAAAATTTTCTAATACAAATTTCTTCTTATCTCTTATCTTAAAAACATTTTTTATATCTTTTATTATTTCATTTAGTATTTTCGAATCAATCACTTCCTCTCCATAAAAAAGAGTAGATTTCTCTACCCATTAGCATCTTATTTATCTTTTTTATATCTTATTACTGGAACTTGTTTTATTTTTTTACCTATCTTTTTTCTTTCCAAGACAAAAATCATATTTTCATTTCTTTTAAAATATCCTAAATCTTTATGATAGCTTATACCACACTTGCAATGTAGTAAGCCTATAAATTGTTGTTTCATCTTTCTTTTACATTTTGGGCAAATATTTTTCTTCATTTCATACACTTATACTTTACTTTCAAAGGTAGCTTTTAGTTTCTTTCCTAATGCTTCTGCTCTCATTTTTTATCTATAGATAAGAGAAATTCTTCTACTGGATGACTCCCATCTTCTTTTTCATAGTATCCAACAATAAGGCTATTCATGCCTTCTCATCATCTATATTATATATAGCCAAGTATTTTTATTATAAACTTTGTTCCTGATGCTTATGTTTAACCTTATCTCTGTCAATAGTATCTTTGACTTTATCCTTGAAGTTATTAAGCCTTTCTATTACAGATTTCCTTTTTCTTGACTTATCTTTAGTAAATTTCTGGACTGTCTTTTTAAAAGCCTGTTCCATTACTTTTATATCTTTTGCTTGAAAAAAGATAATGTTGTTTCCATTTTCTAAATCTTTCTTTATGGAAAATTTCACCCCATATCTTTTTAATTCTTTTTTCAATGCTTTTAAGTCTATGTCATTTAATTCTAAGGTTTCTACTTTACCTTTTTTTACAAGGTCTTTTACTTTTACTTTTTTAAATTTTTCTAAGGGTCTTGAATGTTCTGTCTGCGCTTTATGTTTATTTATTTCTAATATTTTCTTCATCAAATTTATAACTTGCTTGGCTGTAACTATCCCCGCTTTTTTTACTATGGCTATTGTTCTGCTATTTATATCATCATTTTGCATTCACTCACCTACTTTCATTCTTTTTTTAATATTTCATAGGCTAATTTTGATTTCTCCTTCATTTTTTCTATTCTTCTATTTTCTCCTGTAAATATAATGGGACTGCATATTTCAAGTATCCTTGAGTAAATTCTTTTATCTTTTATAGTTTCAGGATTAGTTAAAGCTGATATATTTAAGTTTGTTGTTATAATCAATGGTTTCCCACTTCTATACCTACTATCTATTATGTTAAAGATATGCTCAGCTGCAAAATCTGTATCTCTTTCCATTCCAAAATCATCAATAATTAATAGTTTCTTATGATTTAGGTTATCTATATACTTGCTTTTATCAATCTCAAAGTTAGTCATATCATTTAAAATTACTGAAAAATTTGTCATTCTGACTGATATTTCTTTTTCTAGTAAAGCATTTGCTATAGCACTTGCAAGATATGTTTTTCCACATCCCACATTCCCTGTGAGAATTAATCCTATATTATTTTCATATATTTCATCAAATTTTTTCACATAGTTTTTTGCTACTTTTTCATGCTCACTATCTTTGTCCATATTTTTAAAATTCCAATTTAATAAGATAGGATCAGAAAAACACTCTTTTTTTAAGTGTTCAATTTTTAAAAGCCTTTTATTTTCTTTTCTTTTTTCTTCCTCTAATTTTTGTCTTTCTTTTTCACATTGACATAAAATACCAACTTTTTTTATTTCTCCAAAGAAGTCTATTTCTTTTTCAATTGGTGTTTTACATTTTGCACAATATTTTAATCCTGTTTCTTGATCTATATAACTCCTATTTTCTTCATCATTTGATGGACTATTTGTTTCTGCATTTTTTATTTTCTGTTCTAGGATTTCTTTTATTAATTCCATATACTCATCTCCTATCAAGTATTTAAAATTTCTCTCCAGATATCCTCATCATTACTATAGTCATAATTTTCTCTTTTCTGATCTTCTCTCTTTATGACTTCTATGTTTCTAATATTTTCATCTGCATTGTATAAGAGAGTCAGTAGATAGGCATTAATATTTTTAATATCCTTTGGAGCATTTTCTCTTAGGTATTTCAAAACATAGTCTATGTGTTTATAGTTAAGACTTAGAAATCTTTCTTTAAAATTTTCATTGGATATATGCCTCCCTCCTATTTTAATCTTTGTAAAGCTAGTTAATGCATTTACAAGTACATTTATCATTACATCTACTTGCTTCTTTTCTTCTATTCTTAATTTTTCAAAGGTTTCATAAGATATATTCTTTTTTATAGTTTCTTTTAATTCTTCCTCCTCCAAAGTTTTTTTTGATTTTTCTCCTAGCTTTTCTAAGGGGGATATGGGGGTGGTATTATTAAAATCAGTATTATTAGTTTCAGTATTATTAATATTAGTATTATTAGAGTCCTCTTTTGAAACTTCTTGAGGTTTGTTTTCTAAACTTCCTGAAGTTTGTTTTTTAAACTTCTTGAGGTTTGCTTTTGAAACTTCCGTAGTTTTATTATTTTCTGTGTAAATAAAGTTCTTTACATAGAGTAAATTTGGCTTTCCAAGTCCTAACCTCTTTTTTTCTAATAATCCTATCTCTTCAATTTCTTTCATTACTTTGACCGATTTATTTCTCCCCCAATTTAATACTTCCATAATTTCTTCTATGGTATAGATGATGTATACCTTGTTTTCTTCATCTAACCATTTATTCTTAATTGACAAGCTCATTCTATCGAGTAGAATTCCATAAAGAATTTTTGCTTCTACGGATAGTTTTTTAAAATTTAAGTCGGTAAATAAAGTTTTGGGAATCCTAAAAAATGAATATTGTTCTGCTTCATTGCCATAATAGTATTCAAATTTAACTATTTCTTTCATCATAGCCCCCTTTCTTTTCACATAAAAAGAGATAGCTTTGATTTTGCTATCTCTTTTTCATCGGTTTTTTCTATTTATTTTTATATTTAAATTACTTTTATTCTTTCATTCACCCCTTCTATCACTTCTATAATAAAATATCCTAGCACTGGTAAACCATAAGGACTAAAAAGATATGCTAGTATAATTGCCTCTATAGCGAGTGCTTTTTCTCCATGATAAACAGATCCCAAAAATCCCATAATAGCGATAAATGAAATCAGTTTAAAAAATATTGTACTAAGTCCTAATACAAACGTTAAAAATAGAGTGATGATACTTAACGCTATACTAATAGGAAACAATATGATTTTGAAAAAAATTCTAAATATTATCATATTCTCTTCAATCCTTATTACTTATGTTTTCTTTTCTTTTTTGCTAATTTAATAAAAAAGATGACAGACTTAATCCTAAATCGTCTTGTTTAAAAGTTTTGTGGAAGCCTTTAAACTTTGATTTTAATGGATTTATTGTATCTGTCATCATTATATCACTGTCCCCTGAGCCAGATTTGCCCATTATTCCTAAAAATTCACCTTCTATTAGGTCAAAGTTAAGGTTAGATAAGACTCTTTTATCTTCCTTGCCATAATATTTTTCAAGATTTTCTACTTTTAAAATTCTATCAAATTTCATTTTTTCCCTTATCTTTAATTTCTCCTAAATCATCAACCTCAGTATAGGTATCTTTTAGGCTTAGAAGTTTTTCATAAGTTTCATCAACATCTGTGGTTTTTGAAACAAGGACATCCTTCCACCTTCCTTGGCTGTTGTCAGTAAAAGACTCAAGCCAATTTCCCTCTAAATCATAAATACTATAAGAGCCCTTATTTAAGTCATCAAGGCTAGTTACTTTATAAGTATCGCCTATTTTTTCTATCCCTTTATCATAGCCGCTTAGGAATTTTTCGTAAATCATACTTTCATTTCTAGAAATAATAGAAGGCTCTTTTGGATTTTTGCTATAGTCAAAAGTATCTGTGTAATAAATCTTTCTTCTTGTATCTATCCAAAATCTTTCATTGCCTTTCCTAAAAAATATTGTACCATCAAGTCTGCCATCAATATCAATATTTTTTGAAGAATCGATAGCTTGTATCATCTTGTAGGATTCACCAGTATCTACATTTGTAATTTCTCTTACAGTAACACTAGGATCAGCATCCTTGCGATTTAAAATTGTTTCTACAAATTCTTTTTCTACTCCGCTTACTTTACCTACATATTCATCAACTTTTGCCTTATTACTTCTTAATTCATCAAGGTACTCTTTTTGGCCTAGTGAGGAATTAGCTCTTAAAAATATTCCTCCAAAAACTACAAGTCCAATCACTAACAAACTTTTAATATATTTCATAATTTCCTCCTTTTCTTTCTTGATTATATAATATCATAGAAATAAGGAATATTTAATTACAAGTTTTGTAAGTATTGGCTAGCTCCATCAATATCGAGGATATTTTTTATAATGTATGTGATTTTTAAATCATCTGGTACCAAGACCATGAATTTATTAGCCGATAAGTAAGTTTCTATAAGCGACGGATTTTCTTTTAAATATTTTTCTATTTTCTCAATATCCACTTGATTCTCTCTAATTTTTTTCAAATCTCTTCTTATATTATTGCCTACAATAGTCGATGACCTATCGTCATCATAATAAGAGGATGACTTAGACTTAATATTTAGTAATAAAGCCAGAGTTCTATTTATTTTTGTAGATTTAAAGGTCCTAAGACCAATTTTCCCTTCAAATTCTACAAAGTGATAGTCTTCTTCCTTTATTTCTTCTCTTAAGGCTTCTAAAATCTCTCTAATATTTGGATTTAATTTAATCTTGTCAAAGTTAAATAGAATTTCTTCCATCTTAGCCCTTACTTCTCCACTTATTTCAAAGGATCCAGATCCTGCAAAACTTTTAGCATTGGCCTTATCTGAAAGAATCACCATAATTTTGCGAGAACTGTGGTTAATAGATTGGATTTGCCAAACCTGACCTGCTAGATATATCCTATCCTTGGCCTTTAGATTGTCGCCAAGCTCAATTTCTCCTATTACATTTTTATCACTTGCAACCTTATAGGACTTTTTGCTAACAAATTGGTTGTAGAAATAGCCCATGGTCATGAGTTTTTCAGCTTCCATTCCTACTATATATTCACCATCTATTTCTTCTATATAATTTTTCCCTAGCATAAAATCTTTTAGCTTTGCAAATTCATCATCGTTTATATCAGTAAAACTTTTTAAATCCTTATTTAATCTAGTAAATTCAGCAAAAGAAAGTCCATTTTTCTCAAGGAGGGTCGATAGGACTTGGTGGGCAAAGATATCATAAGCCTTCTTTGCTTGGTCGATTTTATCGAGCCTTCCTTCCTCAAATAAAATAAGAGATGCTAAGGCCTGAAGGAGGTCATACTTGTCCGTTGCTATTTGATGAATTATGGACTTTTTATTTCTCCTCCCAGACCTACCCAGTCTTTGAGCAAGAGAAAGAACTGAAGCAGCAGATCCCACTTGAATAACCTGATCAACTGTCCCTATATCAATTCCAAGCTCTAGGGTCGATGTGGCTACAATTATAAAATCTTCTCTTGTATTTTTGGCAAAATCTTCTATTTCCTTTCGCTTGATCTTAGATATTGAGGAATGATGGGAAAAGACCCTTATCTCATAGCCTTTTTCTTTTATTTCTCTTTGCAAAAGATAGGTAAGTTTTTCTACCTTCTCCCTCGAATTTGGGAAAATCAAGGTTGATTTTCCCAAAGAATATTCTAAAATCTTTTTTACAAGCTCATCATTGATATCATCAGCTTCTATATAATCAAGGCTTGCTAGCAAATCATTCCTTGACCTATCAAGCAAAATATTTGTCTCTCTTCCATTTATAAAAAAATCCTTGGCTAGAGAATAATTTTCATCTCCTAGGGTTGCTGAAAGGCCTAACATTCTTGGAGTATTTAGGCAGTAGGCCTCCATTCTCACAAGTAGAGATTTTAGTTGAAGGCCCCTATTTGTATCTAAAAACCCATGAATTTCATCTACTATTACAAAATCTAAATCTTTAAATAAGACCTTGGCTCTTGCCTTATCGTTTACAAGCATGGCTTCTAAGGATTCTGGAGTTATTAGCATGATTCCTGATGGATTTGCCACAAGTTTATCCTTTTGGCTTACTGATGCCTCTGAATGCCAGCTAGTCACCCTTATATCAAGGCCCTTGCATATAGCAAGGACTCTTTTAAATTGGTCATTGATAAGAGCGATTAGGGGTGAGATATATAAAATTTTTAACCCTTTATCTAAGTCAACAGCCTTTGAAATTGCAGGTAAGAAGGCTGCTTCAGTTTTGCCTGATGCTGTTGGTGCAGCAAGGATTAAGTTGTTATTAGTCTGATAAATTTGTTTGATGGCAGCTTTTTGTATCTTTGTTAGACTTTGCCAGCCATTTTCATAAACAAATTTTTTCATGTCCCTATTTAATAGGTCAAAGGCTTCTGTCATATTATTTCAATCTCATCATCTAAATTATCTGGGTCTTTGAAAACTGCTACTTGACTTCCAAATTTATTAGCAAGAATTTGATCAATATCCACACCCTCATTTTGTCTTTTTATATCAAGTATTTCTATAAAATCTTTTATAACAGACCTTGGAGTTAGAAATTCATCAGCACCTGGCCTATTTAATTGGCCCTCCATGTAGGATACAATCTGGTCGTGGCTTAAATTAATCTCACTTTTATAGTGGGTATTGTAGATATCTACTAAGTTTTCTAAAAGGGTATAAATTTCTTCTTCTGTCAAGACCTTTAGGCCAAGGACGGTCTTATTTGTATTTAAAAGCTTATCATCCATCGATGCTTCGCTTCCAAGCCTTCCCTTAAGAGCCCCGTAAGAAGCAAGACCCCTGCTTTCATCAAAAACTGTCTTTCTAGTTGCCCCAAAATTTATAAATAAGTGTTTGGCCAGATTTGATTTTGTTTCGTTAAAAATATTTAGGATTTTTTCGTAATTTCTTTCACGGGTTGTGGCATGTGGAAGTTTGTAGAGGTTTACAGCCTCATCAAAATTTATTACAAAGCCCTTATAGCCAATTTCTGCAAAAAGCTCTGCCAAGTTTTTAGTAGCTTCAAAATAATTATCATCATTTATAATTTCGTTTATACCAAGCTCTTTTTTTGCCTCGGTCTTTGTAGAAATATCTCCCCTAATCCATCTGATAGCCTCAAGTTTTAAAAGCCTATTATCAGATATAAAACCCTCATAATATTTGCAAAGGGCTTGACCAAGTTCGTAAGATAGGCCTACAGATTTGAAATTTGAAAGTACATCTAAAATTTCTCCTTTGACCTTGTCTTGATACTCACCTGCCATCAAATCTTTTATGTCATAGGAATAATCCTTAGAAAGTTTCATAAAAATATTTGAAATCCATTCTTCAATTATTGCCTCAATTACATTTCCTTCTCTTTTAGTCTTTGTCTTTATATTTTCAATTATGGCTTTATAAAGGCCAACAGCCTTCCTATCGGTCGCATAAAATCTTCTAGATGGGTTAAGATCAATGGTTGACACAATAAAGTTTTTAGACAAAGCTAGGTTTTCTATTGTCTTGAGCATAAAAGACTTACCTGAACCAAAATCTCCCACCCAAAATCTAAGGTCTGAGTCGCCATTTTCAATATTTTCTAGGATTTTAATTATTTCTTCTACTTCAGCCTTTCTTCCTACAAGTAAATGGCCGATGCCAATATCAGGCACAACCCCTGCTTCCAGGCTTTTTATAATTGAATTTGCTTCTTTAGGATTGATTTTTCTCATCTTATATACTCCTTCACCATGTCTATATAAAATTCATCTATTAACACATTTCCATCTTCGATTATTATAGTTTGGTCGTTTATATAATTATAAAGCTCGTCATTTACTTCTTTTATAAAGATATTTAAAAATAAATCTTGGTCTTGGGCTATTTTTCTTGCCTCATCTTCTGATATAGATCCCTTTTCTATTAGGAGTTTTAGAAAATCTCTGCTTGATTTTGAAAGATTATTATCATCAATTTCTTCCTCTTTTTCAGGCAATTTATCATTTTCCTCAATATTTTCTTCTTCTCCGACAAATTGACTTATAGTTTCTACGGTTGATCTTAGGGCTTTTCTTGATTTTGCTATTTTCTTATCATTAAGACTTATCCTTTTTGGTCGAATCTTATCAAGTTTTAAAATTTCTGCGATAAGGTCTATATCAATTTCATTTTCATCTACCAAATTTAGAAAAAGATTGTAGTTTTCTTCCCTTATAATTCTAAACAAAATTTTATCGTGAGCTTTTTTATTTAATTTATTTTTGTAAATATGGTATAAGGCTATTATTCTTAGGGTTGGGGTCTTTGATTTTATAATACTATTTAAGATTTGGTAAAAATTTTTCTCTTTTTTAAAATTTTCTATTATTTCTATTTCTTTATCAATATCCAAAGTTTCTATAAATCTTGTAAGTTCAGTGAGTTTGTTTGGATTTTCCTTAAAATACTTAAGATAAATCTGGCTTACTTCCTTATCTTTTAAATCAAAAAGTATAGTTCTTTGATAATCTATAATCCTATCTAGAATTTCTGAAGCCTTATTTTCTATAAGAAGTTCTATGGCAGATTCTGTTTGAATACCAGATAAAAATACAAAAATATTTCTGACATTTGCTTCACTTATTATCAAAAGTGCATCCAAAAGCTTTCTTGATAAGGTATAAGGCTTTTGATAGGAAACTAAGATGTCTGTATTAATTTTGTCATCATCAAATACTAGTTTTAGACTCTTAAGATATAAATTTATAGTAAGATTTTTTAAATCATCATTTTCCCAAAGAATATTATTTCTCTTGCTTATGGAAGCTAAAGCCCTTTCCTGGTCTAGGTCAAACTTATATTTTTCTCTTAAAGACCCGTCCTCATCCCAGAATACCTTCTGTTTACCATTAGCTGTTAGGTCATAATAGGCTATTGTTTCTTCATTTGCCCTTGGGATTTTCTTTATAAAATCATTGGCAGATTTTCTCAAATTGCTTATTGTTTCCTTATCTAAGAATTTTCCTAGATTTTCATAAATCCTTTCGGTTTTCCTATCGAAATTTGGATCATAAAAAGAATTGACATAGTCCCTTGCCAGCATATATATTTGATTGTACAAGTCATTTGATATTATTTTTTTACCAGCAAAACCTAGTTTTATTAAGTCTAAATACAAGTTTAGGGATTCTCTTTTGACTTGATCTGGCAAATTAATATTTGCATTTCTTATCCTTAATCTGGAAATATAGTAATCATCAGACTTTTTATCTAGGTCGATATTAATATTTGCCTTAAGATTTTTAGTGTTTACTTTTCTATTTATCTTTTTCTTATCCCTGGTGGCAAGATCTTCTAGCAAGCCTTCTATCAAAGCCTTAATATCATCCATAGCTTCCCCCATTTCTAGCTTACTAATCATTATACTCTTAGAGGATATAAAGTTAAGCAATAAAAAAAGTGCCGAAGCACTTAATTTAATATATTTTTCATTACATCATTTACTGATGAATCATAAACTGGCCCAAATTTTAAGAGGTGAACCATTAATAGATAGAGTCTATAAAAGTTTATTCTTCTTTCCCAACCTACATATAGAGGAAGCTCATCCCTATAGGCCTTGTAGAAAATTTTACCAAAACCTCCAAATACTGTTGAGATTCCAATATCAAACTCACGATCACCATATAGTGGATTTGGATCAAATACTAAAGGCTTTTCCTTTTCATCAAACATAAAATTCCCTGCCCAAAGATCTCCATGAAGAAGGACTGGCCTTGATTTGTGACTATCAAGTTCCTTTTCAATAACTTTTCTTACCTGGTCATATCTTTCAAGGTCTTTCTTATCCCACAAAAGGCTTGAAGCTAACTCATCTCTAAGTTTATCCATCCTTTGTTCAAGAAATATTTCTTTCCAAGTATCCTTGTACTCATTTGTGAAAATTGTTCCTGCTCCCCTATAAGGATAATCAAAACCAAATTTCCCATTTGGACTTTCTATGGTATGAATTTTAGCAACAAGCCTTGCTAAATCTTCCTGGCTTCCCATAGTGTCTTCCTTATGATAGGTTAAAAGCATAAAGCCACTACCATCATTTGACCCACTAGCTAAGACTCTTGGGGCATTTATCCCCTCTCTTTCAAAAATCTCTAATCCTGCTCTTTCCCCAGCAAAGAAAGATTCATCTGTATTTTTTTGTACTTTTAGAAAATAATCTTTTCCATCAGATCTAAGCCTATAAGTTTCATTAACATCGCCACCGTTTATCGATGTGATAGATTCCACATCATCTAAAGGTAGGACTTTAATCAATTTTTCCATATTACCCCTATTCTTTCTCTTTTTAATAATTTACCACTTATATCAATTCTTTAAATAGCAAATCTTATATGTGTTTAATTTCAGTATTTTAAATCCTTATTATCAAAAATATCGATAATATCCTTATAAACAATCTCTTTATCAGTTTCGTTTAATACTTCGTGTTTCATATTCTTGTATACTTTAGATTTTATATTTTTATATCCTAGTTTTTTGAGAAAATCTAAACTAGATTTTACTCCCTTAGGCCCTTTTGTAATTGGATCGCTTTCTCCTACCAAGTTATATATCTCAAGGTCGGGATTTTTAACTTCATAAGACCTAGCTTTAGTTAACTTTTGATTAAGCTCGATTAAAGCCCTTGAATAAGCTAAAGAAAAATTAGAGATTCTTAAAGGGTCATTTGCTTTAATTCTAATATTTTCCTGGTCAAAAGATATAAAGTCTATCCCCTTGCCTGTTCCGACTATATAATCAATTATTCCACTCTCGTGTTTTTCTCCGAAGTAAAAACATAGAATATTTAAGAAAAATACTCCCAAACCTGCTATAGGATTGCCTGGTACAGTTCCTGTAACTATTAGTTTATCAATTAGTTTGTCATTTTTTCTTAAAAATAACCTAACTACCATTGAACCCATAGAATGACCCAACATATAAAGTTTCTTTTCAGGATATGTTTCTTTTAAATATTTGCTTAGCATAACTTGATCATCTACAAGTTCTTCTGCTCTTTGCATATAACCATTTGGATAAGTATTTGACAAAGATTTTCCATGACCCCTATGATCAGAAACTGCAACTAGATATCCGTTTTTAGCTAGATATTTTGCAAAATGATCATAATTTCCACCATGCTCTCCCATACCGTGAACTAATTGCACAAGAGCCTTAGGATTTTCTGCCTTATAAATTCTTACAAATATATCATTACCGTCGGTATTAGTGAGTAGTAAGTCCTCATTACTTTCATCTTCTTTTATTGTCAGCCTCTTAAAATACTTACTCGCCATCAAAAGTGACTTATAAAATCTTTCTTTTCTAAAATAATAAAGTTGAGGAATCATCAATAATATCAATACTGCTATTAAAATCTTCATATCAATGTGTCCTTCCTAATCCTATTTTTATATCTTCTTTCCCATCAAAATCTATGCTTGTTTCTATAGCAAGCTTTATAGCCGCTACCATAGTTTGTAAATCCATTGATGCCATGCCATTTTTATCCACTACTTGGTCTGGTAAGAAGGGTAGGTGAATAAAGCCCGCCCTTATATTTTTATACTTATTTGCTAAATACAAGTCTTGGTACATTACATGGTTACATACATAGGTTCCTGCAGTATTTGATATAGATGCTGGAATATTTGATTCTTGTAATTTATTAATAATAGCCTTAATTGGTATTGTCGCAAAATATGCAGGTTCCCCATCTTCTCTTATTATCCTATCAATTGGTCTATTTCCTTCATTATCATCTATCGATGCATCATCAATATTAATAGCAACTCTTTCAACAGTAATATGGCTTCTGCCACCAGCCTGGCCTAGGGAAATAATTATATCTGGTCTAATTTCCTCTATCTTCTCCTCAATAAGACTTGCTGATTTCCCAAAAACTGTTGGAATTATAAGTTTATGTATTTTAGCATCTCCTATTATTTTTGGTATCTTTTCTAAAACTAAACTAGCAGGGTTTATTTTTTCATCCCCAAAGGCATCAAAGCCTGTTAATAATATATCCATAACTCACCTCTATATACTTTTACCAAAAAGAGTCATTTTTTAAACAATAATAGCAATAATATTTTTGAAGTATAATACATAAAAAAGGAGATTTAATGCATATAAAAGAAATTACTGGTGATGACTTATTAAAACTTGATGATTCATATAAAATTATTGATGTAAGAAGTGAAGAAGAATATAAAAATGGCCATATCAAAAATTCTATAAATATTCCCTTAGATAAAATTATGGAAAATGATATTGACCTTGATAAGAGTGATAAGCTCGTTGTTCATTGTAGAACAAACGGCCGAGCAGGAAAGGCCCTAGCAATCTTAGATTATTTAGGTTATAAAGATTTAACTCTTGCTCCTGGCGTAGACTTATATGATTATAATTTAGTAAAGTAAAAGGCCTTGCCAAAGCAAGACCTTTATTTATTTATATTTTTTTCTAAAACCACTCCCGCCAAATAACCGCTTAGGGCTGATAGGGCAATTAGTGCAAGCCAACAAACTATAAAATGACTTACGTTACTATAGTCTATAAACTTTCCTACACCTGGAAATGAACCCGGCCTTTCAGTAAAGCCTGTCAATCTTAAGATCGCATCATAACCATTTTTACTTATCATAAGACATGATATAGCTTGTAGGTATAATTTTTCAAGCTTAATATTTCCTGCTAAAACCAATTGAATTAACAAAACAAATGGCATTACTGTCATTGCAATTTCTGTATTTTTGACTGCGGCAGAAATTAAAATACCAAGCGCATTTGCTGCATAAATTATAAGGAAAAAACTTATAAATAAACCTACCAGTACAAAATAGTTTTCAATATTTTGGTGGTAGAAAACTGTAAGCAATGCAGTAATTATCAAGGATTCTATAAAACATATTAAAAGACCAAATATCATATGACTCGCTATATAAGATTTTATGTCAAGGCCTTCCCTATATTCATGCTTTATTATATCTCTTTCCTTACAAATTGAAGTAATGGAGTTAAATATTCCAAGCCATAAGCAAGCACAAGCCAGGATAAAAACAGCAGTTCCTGCATCAGATGATGTTGTAAGGAAACTATCATCTCCTGTAACTATTCTAACTATAGCTGGAGTTGTTACTGCTCCTAGTAGGATTATTAGCTTTGACTTATTCTTAAAATCTCTAATTAATTTTCCTAAATATACTTTTATCTGTTCTTTCTTAGATAGGTAATTCACTTTCTCCCCCTCTTCTAAATTTATCTATATAATAATCTGTGTCTTCTAAGAGCCTATCAACGATTGTCTCGATGTTTTTTGTAGCAAAAAATTCCATCCCATCTTTAGGACTTCCATAAAAGGCAAGCTTGCCGCAATTTTCACTTTGGCTCTTACCTAGGACCAATATCTTATCAAATAATTCAATGACCCTATCAGGACTATGAGATATTAGCATTATTATCTTATCATTATCTGCTATGGTCCTTAAATTAGCCATGATAGACCTAGCATTATAGCCATCTAGACCAGAATCTGGTTCATCAAGCAAAAATACAACAGGTGATGAAATATATTCACTAGCTATAGATAGCCTCTTTCTCTCACCTCCTGATAAATCTCTTACAAGAGAATCTTTGATTCTATCAAGATTCATCATTTTAAGTATCTCTAGTACATAATCATCTAATAAGTTCTCATCCTTAGTAAAATCTCTTGGTAATTTCAACTGACCAGAATTTTTAAGAGTCATAAAAACAGTATCATTATCCCTTGAAAGATCAAACTGAGGTACAGTAGAAACCATTCTCTTAACCAAATTGAAATTCCTGGCGAAGTCTATATTTCCAATGCTTATCGATGAATTTGCATTATTTTCATTCAAAAATTCTTTAAAAAGAGTAGATTTACCAGCACCTGATGATCCTAAAACTAGGATAAGCTCTCCTGGTTGGGCCTTAAATTTTATATCCTTAAGGAGAGTTTTGGGCCCATTTTCTGTCATAACTACTTTTTCTCTTATATCTACATCTAGGAAATCATCCTTGCATATATTTACAGCAAATATAGCCTTGGATTTTTTCTGATAATCTTCTAATTTATCTTGATAGAATAAATTATTATCCTTAAGTATAAACATCCTCGAATCGTTTAGTACAAAATCCTTATTATTAAATAAAATTTCATCATAAATCTTTTTATTATTTAGGTAAAGTCCATTTGATGAAGGTTTTATGTATAATCTGCCATTTTGATATTCTATAAAATCTACATCTAGCGTAAAATCTTCACCAAGTTTTGTTTTGCACCACTTGACATCTTCCTGGTCTAAGATAGTGTATACAAGTGATAAGGCATTTACTTCAATTAGATCATTATTTAACAGATAATATTTCTTATTAGGATCTATTAATTTCTTATTTACAAATGAATTTGAATTAGGATTTCCTTTAAAATAATAGCCCTTGTAGTCATTTGCCAAAATCGAACCATCTTCTAGAATAATTTCCTTATTAAATTTTAAAAGCTCAACTTCTTCTCCAATTTTAACTATAAGAGGATATATATCTGCATTTAGAATTTTATCTGAAGCATTGATGCTCTTACTTAGGCTATCATACACATTTAGCAAAGGCTTTGCTAAGGGAATATCTTCTCTGGTCAAATCTTTTTTGCCTAAAAATGAAGTCCTCTTCACCCTAGGTCCATCGTTAGAAACTAAAATCCCACAATTTGGACAATACTTATATCCTATTTTTAGATTATGAGAACAATGAGGACATTTTTCTTTTAAAAAATACTTATCCATTTAGTTCTCTCTTCTGTCCACATATTGGGCAAAAATTTGAATTTGCTTCATAAATTGCCCCACAATTACGGCACTTCCTAGTGGCATTGGTCATGATATTTATTTGGTTATTTAAATTTGTAAGTTTTTCATATAAAGATTTTATATTTTCTCTTTCTTCCTTAAAATCAGGCAGACTTTCACCTTTTTCAAGCCTATCATAGACCTCACACCCTAGTAATCTTAGAGCTTGGTTCATCTCTTCTTCCAAATTTTTATATTCTTTTTTAAGTTTATTTTCTTCTAATTTTGTTTTTGCAGACTCGCTAACCTTGTTAGAAGCCTTGCTTACTTTAGAAAAAACACCATCTAAAAAATCCATAAGTCTTCCTTTCTTATGCTTCTATAATAACACAATTTAGCTTGTTAATCAATTATAAGTTTCTTGAGTTTTTTACATTCCATAAAAAAAGTCCCTCAATATGAGGGAATCCTTAAATTTTCTTAACTTTTATCGCTTGAGGCCCCCTTGGAGCATCAATTTTTTCAAATTCTACATTATCGCCTTGATCGAGTCTTTTAAATTCATCTTCAGTTATAATATCTGAATAATGGACAAAAATATCATCTCCAGCCCATTTTATAAAGCCGAAACCTTTTTTATTGTCAAAAAATTTAACTACACCTATACTCATTTTCACGCCTTTCTTGCTGCAAATAATACTCTTAAAGTATCTTCATCCACCTTTCCTGATGTATCCTCATCAAATATTTTCAAATCAATAAATCCAGAATCTTTAGCTAAATTCTCCATATAATCTATGCTGTAGACTCTTTCACATTGGTATTCCCTAATTCTCTTGTAGGTCCCATCAGGATTTTCTACAAAGAAATTAAGCTCCATATCTACTAAGTCATTTTCCATATAATTATCCCAAGTATAGAAGATATCTTCATACTCATAAACAAAGCAATTTGACCCAAAGATTTCTCTCATCTTCATTTCTGAATTTATATCAAAAATTAAGAGTCCTCCATCTTTTAGATTGTTATAGCAATTTTTAAAAAGCTTTTCTAAATCTTTAGGATCTGTCACATAATTTATGGAATCTAGAAGTATTACTATTAGGTCATAAGCCCTGGGATTTTCAAAGTCTACCATATCATAATAGATTAGATTTACCTTGTCATTGTCATATTTTGATGCAAAACAATCTAGCATTTCACTTGACAAATCTAGGGCATCAATTTCTTTAAAATCATCAAAAAAATGATTGGTAAGCATGCCAGAGCCACAAGCTAGCTCTAGCATCCTTTCTCTTTTAATCCCATATTCTTTTATTAATTTTTTGATATTATTAGCATATTTTTCATATTCTATATCAAATGATAATTTGTCATAAATATAGGCAAATTCACCGTACATTACTTATCCTTAATTTCTTCTAGGCTTTCTTTTGTTTTTTGAAGTAGATCCTTGTAGCCTTCAAGTTTTTCTCTTTCCTTATTTACTACTGCCTCTGGTGCTTTATCTACAAAGCCCTTGTTTGAAAGCTTGCCTTCTGCTCTTTTTATTTCACTTTCTAGCTTTTTAATTTCATCTTTTAGACGAGCTCTTTCCTTATCATAATCCATAAGCTCATCTAAAGACATATATACAGAAAATTCGTTAAATACTAGCTTAACCATGCCATCATCTTCAATTTTATAGTCAGCCTTATTTTCTACCTCTACTTCACTTGCGCTTGCTAGGTTTATAAATTGGGCTTTGATCTTTTCGATTAGGGCCTTATTCGCTTCATTTTCTGCTAGAATTGTAAGCTTTTGTTTGGTTTTTGCAGGTACATTTAGGCTTGATCTTTGGTTTCTTATGGCTGTGATTGCCTTTATTACTGAGTTTACATTCTTTTCTTCTTCTACGAAATTATATGCTTCTCTTATTTCTGGCCATTTTTCTACAATTAGCATGTCATCTTTGTTTGGAAGTGCTGAGTAGATTTCTTCTGTTATAAATGGCATGAATGGATGAAGAAGGATTAGCATGTTTTTAAGAACGTAAAGCAATACCTTCTTAACTTGTAATTTTTCTTCAGGATTGTCGCCATATAATCTGATTTTTGCGAATTCTATATACCAGTCGCAGTATTCATTCCAGATGAAATCCTCTATCCTATCTGCTGCAAGTCCTATTTCATACTTGTCTAGGTTTTTGGATACATCTTCAATAACTTGATTTAATCTCTTTAGAATCCATTCGTCTTCTAGGGATAAGTCTCCAAAGTTTTCGTCAAGCTTGTCATTTTCATCTATATTCATTAGGACAAATCTTGATGCATTCCATAATTTATTGGCAAAGTTTCTTGATGCAAGGAGCTTATCCTCATCATATCTCATATCGTTTCCTGGAGAGTTGCCTGTAATTAGGGTAAATCTTAGGGCATCTGCACCAAATTTTTCAACTACATCTATTGGGTCTACACCATTTCCTAAGGACTTACTCATCTTTCTACCTTGGCTGTCTCTAATTAGACCTGTAAATAAGACGTGTGAAAATGGAACTTTTCCAGTTGTATAAAGGGAAGCAAAGACCATTCTTATTACCCAGAAGAATATTATATCATAACCTGTGATTAAGATATCTGTTGGGAAGAAATAGTCAAATTCTTCGTTTTCTTCAGGCCAACCAAGGGTTGCAAATGGCCAAAGGGCTGATGAAAACCAGGTATCAAGTGTATCTTCATCTTGTGTTACTTTTTTACCCTCTAGCATGCCGTTTTCATCTGGCATTTCTTCTGATACGATGACTTCTCCATCTTCTGTATAAAATACTGGAAGTCTGTGGCCCCACCACAATTGACGTGATATGGTCCAATCTCTGATATTTTCTAGCCAGTTCATATAGGTTTTGGATAGGTTATCAGGAATTAGTTTTAATTCGCCATCATTATATGCATCTATACACATTTTTGCAAAGCCATCCATCTTTACAAACCATTGCTTTGAAATAAGTGGCTCTATTACAACATCTGTTCTTTCAGAATATCCAACAGCGTGGTCGATTTCTTCTATTTTTACAAGTAGGCCTTCTTTTTCAAGATCAGCAAGCATTGCTTTTCTCGCCTCGTATCTTTCCATGCCAGAATATCTACCATAGCCATCTACTATGTGGGCCTTGGAATCAAGGACTACACATTGGCCAAGGTCGTGACGAGCACCTACTTCAAAGTCGTTAGGGTCATGGGATGGGGTAATTTTTACACAACCTGTACCATATTCCATATCTACGTAGGAATCTGCAATTATAGGAATCTTACGACCTACTAGTGGTAAGATTAAATTTTTTCCAATTTTATCCTTAAAACGTTCATCTTCTGGGTTTACTGCAACAGCCAGGTCACCTAGCATAGTTTCTGGACGGGTTGTAGCTATTGTTATAAAGTCATCGGAATCTTCATAGTGGTATTTGATATACCAAAGCTTGCCCTTTTGATCCTTATGGTAAACTTCTGCATCAGAGATTGCAGTTTCTGCCATTGGGTCCCAGTTTACAATCCTATTACCCCTATAAATTAGACCATCATCATACATTTTCTTGAAAACTCTTTTAACAGCTCTTGTTAGATTTTCATCCATTGTAAAGGAATCATGGTCCCAATCGCAAGAAACACCTATTGTTCTTAGCTGCTTTTTGATTGTGCCACCATACTTATGGGTCCAATCCCAAGCTTCTTCTAAGAATCCTTCCCTTCCAAGATCTGCCTTTGTTTTGCCTTCAGCAGCAATTTTACCAACTACTTTTGCTTCTGTAGATATAGAAGCATGGTCTGTACCTGGTATCCATAAAGCTTCAAATCCTGCAAGCCTCTTATATCTAATTATGATATCTTGTAGGGTATTATTTAGGGCATGACCAAGGTGGAGTTGACCTGTAACATTTGGTGGTGGCATAACAATTGTAAATGGCTTTTTATCCGGATTTACCTTTGCCTTAAAATATCCATTATTTTCCCATTTTTGGTAAATTTTCTTTTCAAAATCCTGTGGATTATATTTAGTATCCATCATTTCTCCTTTCAATATAAAAAGGCGGTAGCGCTTAATAGGACGAATTATCGCGTTACCACCTAAATTTCTTTATAAAAAGACTCTCTTTTGCATTTATGCATGCTACACTAACATATACGAAAACAACCTTCACCTAGTCCTAAGTAAGATTTACACCGACCATCTTCTCTCTAAGCTTATTTCTAGACTACTCCTTTTTTATTGTTAATATTTGATTTAATAGTCTTATTATATTTATCTTTGCCAAAATGTCAATATATAGACCTTTTAGAAAAAAACACTTTATGAAAACGATAGCTTTGATACGGTAAATTAATTTTAATAATTTTTTTACTAGACAAATCTACGAAAATGAATATAATTTAATATATATCAATAAAAATTTTCAGACTTAATGAAAATATTTTCATTATTTGATTTTTTTTGTTATAATATATTTAGAGTCTTGGTGTAGGAGTAATTATGGATTTAAAAATTTACCTTATATCAGATGGCGGTGCTTATCTACTAAAAGATATAGTTAATAGTACCATGAGTCATTTTGATGCCAAATACAAAATAGAAGTATTTGACAATCTAAGTAACTTATCAAAGCTAAATGATATACTTGGTGTAATTAAAAGTTCTAACAATTCAATAATTTATCACTCTTTTAGGGACTCTAAGATGAATGCCTATGTCAAAAATTTCTGTAAGGCTAATGAAATTAATAGCATTGAGCTTATGGATTATTCAATTAATTCCATGGCCAAGATTCTTGGTGAAAATCCTCACGAAAAATCTAATTTCATTGACCCTACAGAATTTCTCCATACTAGGAGAATGGATGCCCTAGATTTTGCTATAAAATATGATGATGGTCAAGATTTTAGGGGCCTTGAACATTGCGACATAGCTATCATAGGAGTTTCAAGATCGTCAAAAACTCCCCTATCCATGTATATGGCTAGTAAGGGATACAAAGTTAGTAACATCCCCTTGCTTATAGATTCAAAAGTCCCTCAGGCGCTTTTTGAAATTGACCCAAGTAAAATTTTCGGTCTAACTATTGACAAGGATGTACTTAAAAAAATCAGAGAAGAAAGGCTAAAATCACTCAATCTTTCAGTAGACTCTCTCTACTCTTCTAAGGAGCGTATCAAAAACGAGATCGATTACGCACTTGAATTAATGAATGATTTGGGATGTACGATAATCGATGTCACTTACAGATCTATAGAAGAAACTTCGGAACTTATAATTGATTATTTAAATCAAAATAAAGAAAGGGAAAAATTATGAGCACAAAATACGTTTATAACTTCGATGAAGGCGACAAATCAATGAGAAGCCTTCTAGGCGGTAAGGGAGCAAACCTTGCAGAAATGACCAACATGGGAATCAATGTTCCTTATGGTTTCTCAGTAACAACAGAAGCATGTATCAGATACTACAAAGAAGATAAAAAGCTTTGGGATGAATTAAATGCTGAAATCACTGAACATATTAAAGACCTAGAAAAACACAATGGCAAAACTTTTGGTAATAACGAAGATCCTCTTCTAGTATCAGTTAGATCTGGTGCACCTATATCAATGCCAGGTATGATGGATACTATCCTAAACTTAGGTCTTAACGATGTTGCTGTTAAGGGTCTTGAAAATAAAACTCAAAACAGAAGATTTGCTTATGACTCTTATAGAAGATTTATTCAAATGTTTGCTGATGTTGCAATGGGACTTGATAAAAATAAATTTGAAGAAGTTCTAACAGCCAAGAAAAATGAAAAGGGCGTTGCAACTGACCATGACCTTACAGCTGAAGATTTTGTAGATGTAGTTGATAAATATAAGGTAGTTTATAAAGAACTTGCTGGAGAAGAATTCCCACAAGATCCTAGAAAACAATTAGACCTTGCTATTGCTGCAGTATTTTCTTCATGGAATAACGACAGGGCAATCCTTTACAGAAAATTAAACGATATTGATGATAAGATGGGTACAGCTGTTAACGTTCAATCAATGGTATTTGGTAACATGGGCGAAACAAGTGGTACTGGTGTAGCATTTTCTAGAAACCCAGCTACAGGAGAAAACGTTCTATATGGTGAATACCTAATGAACGCCCAAGGAGAAGACGTAGTTGCAGGTGTTCGTACTCCAGAACCAATCAGCCATCTAAAAGACTTAATGCCTGAAGTATATGAAGAATTTGCAAACACAGCCCAAACTCTTGAGAAACACTATAAAGATATGCAAGATATGGAATTTACTATCCAAGATGGTAAACTCTATTTATTACAAACTAGAAATGGAAAAAGAACTGCCCAAGCTGCAGTCCAAGTAGCTGTAGATATGGTAGAGGAAGGCTTAGTTGACGAAAAAGAAGCTCTATTAAGAGTTAACCCACAAGACTTAGACGGACTTCTCCACCCTACCTTCACTCAAGCAGCTGTAGATAAAGCTGAAGCCCTAACAGTAGGTCTTGCAGCATCACCAGGAGCTGCAGTAGGTAAGATAGCTTTCTCTGCACCAGAAGCTGCAAAAAGAGCAAAAGATGGTGAAACTGTAATCCTTGTACGTGAGGAAACAAGCCCAGAAGACCTTGAAGGTATGGTATCAGCTGTTGGTATCCTTACTGCAAGAGGTGGTATGACATCACACGCTGCAGTAGTTGCAAGAGGTATGGGTAAATGCTGTGTATCTGGCGCTTCAGATATCCACGTAAACGAACTTGAACATACCCTAAGAGTAGGCGATGTAGTTTTAACAGATCAAGATACAATTTCAATAGATGGTTCAACAGGTGCAATCTATGCAGGATCTCTTGAGACCCAACCACCACAAATGCACGGAGCATTTGGAACATTCATGGAATGGGTAGATAAATATAGAGATATGAAAGTTAGAACAAATGCCGATACACCAAGAGATGCAAAACAAGCTCTAGAATTTGGCGCTGAAGGTATCGGTCTATGTAGAACAGAACACATGTTCTTTGCTGATGACAGAATCTTCCAAGTTAGAAAGATGATCCTAGCTTCTGATCTTGAAACAAGACAATCAGCTCTAGATAAAATCCTTCCAATGCAAGAAGAAGACTTCTATCAAATCTACAAACTAATGGAAGAAAGACCAGTAACTGTTAGACTTCTTGACCCACCACTTCACGAATTCCTACCAAAGGGAGAAAAAGAAATCGCTGATCTTGCCCTAGAATTAAAGATGCAACCAGCAAGAATTCACGAAAGAATTTCTGAACTTCAAGAAGTAAACCCAATGCTAGGTTTCAGAGGTCTAAGACTTGGTGTAATCTATCCAGAAATCTCAAGAATGCAAGCAAGAGCAATCATGCAAGCAGCTATTAGACTAAATAAAGAAGGCATAAAAGTAGTTCCAGAAATCATGATCCCACTTTCATCAGATGTACACGAACTAGCTTACGTAAAAGATATAGTTGTAAAAGAAATTGAAAAAGTATTTGAAGAACAAGGCATGGAAATTGACTACCTACTAGGTACAATGATCGAAATTCCAAGAGCAGCTATAACAGCTGATGAAATAGCTCAAATTACTGACTTCTTCAGCTTTGGTACAAACGACCTTACACAAATGACCTTCGGTCTATCAAGAGATGACGCAGGTAAATTCCTACCAGCTTACATCGAAAAAGATATCCTAGAAAAGGATCCATTCCAAGTTCTAGATCAAAAAGGCGTTGGCTTCTTAGTAGAAACAGCTGTAGAAAAAGGATCCAAAGCAAATCCTGATCTACACCTTGGTATCTGTGGTGAACACGGTGGAGAACCAAATACAGTTAAATACCTATACAATGTAGGTCTTGACTATGTATCATGCTCACCATTTAGAATTCCAATAGCTAAACTTGCAGCAGCTCAAGCAGCAATAGAAAAAAATAAATAAGCTATAAAAATAATTTTCTCCGGTTAGTCTTTCTAACTGGAGATTTTTTTTCACAAAAAATTTGCTATTTTTATATTTTTGAGATAAAATCTTCAAATAATCTAAAAGGAGAATTTATGGAAAAATTAAAAAAATTTAAAGTAATAGATGGAGCCCAGCTTAAATATATAGCCTTTGCTTCAATGTTTATAGACCATTTTAATAAAGCAATCATAACACCATTTTTGACAGGGTCTGGTCCCCTAGTTATTCTTACAACTATCTTTGATATCCTAGGACGAATTGCCTTTCCAATCTTTGCCTTTATGATAGTGGAAGGATTTTTCAAGACTAAATCACGCTGGAAATATTTAAGGAATCTATTAATTTTTGCGGTGATTTCAGAAATTCCTTATGATATGTTCCAATCGGCTGAGTTTGTAAATACCTGGTCACAAAATATTCTATGGGGTCTTGCCCTAGGACTTTTTACCATAATGGTAATTGATAGGCTAAAAGAAAGCATAAAAAATAGACCACTTTGGGTCATCGTATCGCTAATTCTTGTAGCTCTGTCATGTCTAGGATCTATGCTAATCTCATCAGACTATGAGTATTATGCCATTATAACCATCTACCTATATTATGTTTTCTATGATAAAAGAATCCTAGCATCAGTTCTTTCCTACCTAGTAATCATCAAGGAAATCTACGCCATCCTCGGTTTTGCAACCGTACTTTTATATAATGGAGAAAAAGGCAAACAAAATAAAATATTTAACTACCTATTTTACCCAGTCCATCTTTTAATTTTTGGAATAATAAGGATGGCCTTTAAAATCTAAAAGACAGCTTAATTTATTTAAGCTGCCTTTTTATTTTGTGTTTTTTATTTTATAAGACTTTATTAGAGAAATAGAATTTATAACAATTGAAAGGGCCACACATATCCAAAGAGCCTTAGAAATAGTTGGCATGGTATCCATAAGTCCTGCCCAGTCTTCTTTTATAATCCTTCCTGCCCCATCGGCATAAAAAGCACATACAGTTAGACTTGTAAAAGATAAAGACAAAAACCTAAAAAAATCCGAAGAGTTTTTGAAATTCATTATATTTAAAAGGGCAGTAATTATTGCAGCTGCACTAAAAATTAACCACATTAGTAAGCTTCCTTTTTTATATATTTCTTAACAATTATACCAAAATATATTGACATAAAAATAGCAATAAGACCTGATATAATTCTCTTAGTTACACCCATTTCTGTCGCAAAAATCGCATAGGCAAAGAGTGTTAAAATCGCAATTGTATATAAAAATAAGACAATCCCCCTAGTTGCTATTTTAACTGTGGTTGAATTTTTATTTTCAAATGATTTTTTCAAAACAAAATAGAAAAATCTCACAAAAACAATTGGTATGGATACAATAAATAGTACAA
>NZ_JBGMEF010000021.1:0-71916 GCF_046365475.1 Anaerococcus kampingae | reverse complement strand
AAAAGTTATGATCATTTAAGAAATGAGACTGAAAAATATATAAAATGGTACAATGAGGATAGGATTAAAACAAAATTAAACGGAATGTCCCCTGTTATGTACAGATTACATTCCGCTTAAAATATTATTAAATTATTCCGTGTTTACGGGTTCAGGTCATTTAGGGCCTAGTTTTTTTTGGTTTTATCTGTAATTTTTAATTGCGAATTCCTCACCTTTTCTACCAGCTATTGCTGATACAGCAAGGGCTATAATTAATCCTAAGAAGGTTAGAACTGAACCAAGAGAAACAGCATTTGTTGCCTTATCAGCAGTATCTTTTGCTTCTTCTACTGTTTGGTCAAGTTTTATCTTTGATTCTTCTGCAAGCTTTGTTATTTCTACGCTTGCTTCATCAATTGCCTTACTTGTCTCTTCTGAAGCCTTGTTTAGCTCTTCATAGATATTGTTAGCAATTTCATCAGCTTCTGCCTTGCTTAGGTCAGAATTTTCAGCTACGGCATTTGTAATAGCATCTTTATCAGCAGAATCTGCGATTTTTTTAGCCTTAGCACTTAGTGAATCAGTAAGAGCTTTGATTTCTGCTCCAGCGTTGTTAGGATTTAAAGCTATGTTTTTAACAGTTTGAGCAATTTCATCCTTACTTTCTTCAACTTGGCTATTTAAATATTCTGGTTGAAGCTCTTTAACATCAGTATCTGCTAGATATTTTTCAAGATTAGCCTTAAGTTCTTCTGTATCAACATCATTAAGATTTTGACTTACTCCATCAACAGCAGAACCAATTGCTGAACTTGCTGCATCCCCAGCTGTACTTGCTACATTACCAACTACATTCGCTGCTCCACCTGCTACTGCACTAACTGCTTGGCCAGCTAAACCTAATGTTGAAGCCACAGCATTGAATACAAGGGTAAATAGCAATAAGATTGTTACTGCCCAAGTAATAGCACCGTGTAATAGTCCTGTTGATCTTGCTGCATAACCTGATACAAAACCACCTACACAGAAGGAAACAATTATTGTAATAGCTGTCCATAGTCCTGTTGCAAGACCAACTCCTGCAAGTGGGTTAGCTGAGTTTGCTGAAAAGATTCCAAAGCCTAGAGCTGCTGTTAAAAGGCTAAGTACAGTAAATACTGCCGCACCTGATACAGCTCCCGCTATTATTGAACCCCAAGAAAGGTTTCTACCTGCTTGTAAACTTTCTTCTCTTTCTAAACTTATTTCTCTTCTTTTATCTGGACGATTCGATCTTCTTCTATCGCCAGGATTTTGATTATTAATCTCTGTCATTAATTCCTCCTATTTATTTTCGTTTTAATAATATAGTTTTATTATACTAGAAAATATTATATTTTAAAGTTTATATGCAAAAAATTAATTAAATTTATTTAAAAAGGCATTGTCTCTAAGGATTTCTGAAACCATATCCCTTCCCTTGTACATCTTCTTAATATTTTTAATATCAAGTATTATAAAATCAGCCCTAAGTAGGTCTTCCTTACTTTCTTCTGTTAGATAAGATGAGTTTATAATAAGAATTGGAATAATACCCTTTCCAGACCCTTCAAAGGCTTTTATAATTTTACTAACCTCATCATTATATATCTTCCTGCCGTAGTCATAATTTCTAATTTCTAGAGCAAATCTCTTATCATTCTTTTTGGCAAAAAGGTCAAAGCGATGGCTCTTCTGGTATTTTTCCTGGTATTCTTCGACAAAATACCCGCAGTTTTTAAAGGCAAGTCCAATAAATTCCTGGCTAGTAAAATCAAAATTAATCTTTCTTAAGGCTTTTAAAAGCCCGTCAGGCCTAATTTTAAAAATAGCCCTGTATTCAATCTTATCCCCACCAAGCCTTTTAAAATCAAAACCTATTACAAGCTTATCAATCACATTGAAATTGCCATGGGCTATGGCATTTCTTATATGCCTTAAAAGACTCATAGTCTTAGTTTCCCCATCTGCTAGGCTCATAACTATTTTTTGATCATCTGTGCATACTTCTCCTCTAAAGTCATCAAGTATGTATGTTGCTATATCATCAGTAAATAAGACATCCCTGTCACTTAGGTTCATAAAGCTCATTATCTCTTCAAAAATATAGTCATCATATTCCTTATTTTTAAGGAGGTCATTTTCCTTGGCCTGTTCACTATTTATATTTGGCACATACCAAAGAAGATATTTAATAGCCTCATCGAGGTCAGGGCTAAGTTTGATTGGGATTTCTTTGTGATTTATATCAAATTTTTTCCTATTTTTACAAGCTGATAGCTCAAATCTCTCAGTTATTTCCATCTCTACCTACTTTATTTAAAGTTTTTTTCCAAAAACAATTAAAACTTAAGGCAAATCTCAAAATCTCTATCCTCATTACTTACTACTTCTATATCTATAGATAAGTCCTTGCCATAAAGCCTAGCTAAATATAGGCCCATGCCTGTTGACTTGTGAATCTTATCGACTTCACCTGTAAAGGCCTTTTCAAAAATAAAAGCAAGGTCTTGATCGGCAACCTTAGGTCCATTGTTTCCTATATATAGGTTCTTACCCTTATTTCTAATATTAATAACGCCATCACAGTATTTTATGGCATTTGAAATAATCTGGGAAATTATAAAGACCAAAGTATTTTTGTCAGTAAAAACTTCTACCTCTCCTACATCTTCTTTTATGATAATCCCCTCTTCTGCAATTAGGGGATAATATGCCTTGATTGCTTCATCTACAGCTTCTTTTAGATAGATATCTTCCATCTTGTAGTCTTTTTTGCTAGCATCTAGTCTTGCATAGTAGAGAATCTGGTTGATATAATTTTCTATATTGGCATTGGCTAGACTTAGTTTATCAAGACTTTCCCTATCAAAATCATTTTTATGGTTTTCTAGGAATAAATTTGCAAAGGCAAGGGGAGTTTTAATCTCATGAGCCCACATCTCTATAAAGTTCCTATAGGAGATGAGTTTGGACCTGGATTCTTCTAGCCTCTTATCTTTTATTTTAAAAGCTTTCTGATAATCATTAAAAATTTTCTTATAGTCACTCCCAAATTCATTTACTAAGGCATCTTTTGCTAAGAAGGAATTGTTTATCAAAAATTCTTCAAGTAGGTCCTTTTTTCTTTTATTTTTATTTCTTATAGTTCTTAAAATAAATAATAGAGCCAAGATTGTAAATAAAAGTATGAAAATTATGAAATTATCAATTAATTCTGGACTTATGAGAATTATTAGAAAGATAAAGAATAAATCTAGGCCTAAAAATGCCAATATCCAAATAAGGCCATCCTTTAATGTGCTATTCATCCGCTTCTCCTAGGCCATAGCCCTGGCCTCTCTTATTGTAAATATTGTAAGGCCCAAGGTTTTTAAGTTTTTTCCTAAGCCTTGTAATATTTACCTGAAGTATATTTTCATCTATATAAATCGTTGACCAAACAGCCTCTAGAAGGTCATCCTTTGACACGATTTCTGGATAGGATTCCATTAATTTGTTGATAATATCAGCTTCTGTTTGGGGTAAGATTAGGTAGGTATCTTTATAAGATAATTTTGAAGTAGAAAGCTCAAGACTTAAATCTCCCACACTAATTATATCTTGGAAGTGGTTAAATAAATTTAAAAGCTTTTCCATCCTCAAAATTAGCATCCTAGTATCAACTGGCTTCGCTAAGTATTCATCAGCTCCAATCTCAAGTCCTTTAATCTCATCTTCTATCCCTATCCTAGATGTGAGCATTAAGACTGGAATGTTTGATTTTTCTTTTATATCTCTGCAAATATCAAAACCGGATATCCCTGGTAAATTAATATCTAAAATTACAAGGTCAGGTCTTTTTTTAAGAGCATCCTCACTTGCCCTTAAGAAATTATCCACACTTGATACTTCATATCCCCTATTTTCTAAAAATTCTCTTAGTTCATTTAGGAGATTTCTATCATCTTCAATTATTAAAATTTTCTTCATAATAAAGTATCCTTTCATAACTTACCTTTATGATAAATTTTAAAAATAGGCTTATCACTAACAAAAGACCAAGACTAATTAAGGCTAGGGTTCCAATTATTTTGCTAATTTTTATTCTAAAAAATAAATCTATACTAAAAGATAGGTTGGTAAATAAAAATATTGTCACAAAAATCGAAGCAAAACCCACAATGAAGAAAAGTATCGTATAAACTTTTCTAATTATTGACCTGATTTCCTCCATATCTTGGCCCATTAAGCTTAGAATCCTTAATTTTTCTTTAGATTTTTCAAAGTAAATGAAAATTCTAATTGTGAAAAAGCTTAGGCCAGCCAAAATAAAAATCAAACTCAAATAAAAATAGGTATATAAATTTTCTGTAATCTGAGAGATTGCATTTTTTGCTTGCCAAATATAAGATTCATACTTATAATCACCATCAATAAAGGCCTGTCTTAACATATCAGACCCCTTGGAAAAACCAAAAGAATTTACAAAATCTTTGTTTAGGTTTATATTGTAGGCAAAAGGTTCTTTTTTATCGATCAAAGACCCATAAACCTCATCATTTACAACAACCATACTAGATAAGCCTATTACATCATTAGAAAAAATCTTATTTGACTTTACAAGTTTTCTTACTTTGTAATCTTTTCCAGCTATTTTTATCAACCCATCTTTTTTGGCAAGACTTGCTTCAAGACCATATTTTTCATTTTCACTTTCTGCTAGGAGAATAGCTTCATCATCCTTTAGATCAGTTTCTATTTTATAAATATTATCAAATGATGATTCTGTAAGCAAAAAACTTGGTCTAAAATAAAACTCATTTCTTGTGGACCTATCAAGGCTCATATTTTGCTTAACCAAGTTAATTATTTCCACTGGGTAGATATCAAAATACTCATAACCATAAACTGGATAAATTTCTCCGATCATTTGAGTCATGTCTAAGTCTTCCTTTAAAAGCTCGATTTTTTCTTTAGAATCATAAAGGGTAAAGTCAGCAGGTCTTTCTAGGGAATTTCTTGATGCTAAACTTGTTAAAATAGTATAGGCAAGGATAAAAGTGCCTGCAATAAGCATAAAGCTTGTAAATAGCAAGGAAAGCCTATCTTTTTTGAAAATTAAGCTTAAGCTTTTCCTTACAATTATATCTTTTCCACTGCTTTTTTGGAAAATTTTAGAAAATATAAAGAAAACCATTAGTAAGAATATGCTAATTAAGCCTATTACAATGATCAATTCTTCCATTAAATAAATTCTATTTAAAATAAGGCCGATAACAAATAAAATCAAGGCCAAAAACAAAAAGAAATCTGACCTAGATTTTAGCTCTCCCCTCATTATTTCATCCGGTTTTATCTTATAAAAATCCCTAACAAGAGTATAAATTGAAAGGCTATTTAAAAATAAGCTTATTGCTATTGTTAAAACTATCGCTTTAAAAGAAATACTAAAATTATGGTAATTTAAACCCAAACTTAAGATCTTAACTGTAAGAAGATTTATAAATTCATTTATAAAAATAGCAAGACCTATGCCGTAAAGATTTGCCTTTAAAATATCTACAAATGAATCTTTTAAAAAATTTTTAAAAAGTCCTTTCTGGCCTAAGCCTTCTGCCATCAAAAGACCTACATCATTTTTCCTCTCACTTATAATATAAAAGCTTGCATAGTAGATTAAAATAAATATGAAAATTAGAGAAACTAAGTAGATTAGCCTAACAGTATCTAAAAGATAGAGCCTATTTTCTTCGTAGATATAGGAAAAAACTTCAGACTTATCAAATGATAAAATTATGTAAGATGTAATTGATGATATTATTAAAATTAAAAAATAAAGTTTTTTGCTAGACCTTTCTTTATTCATCTTAAAAGCATCCTATCTGCATTTTCTATCCTTATTAAGAAATCTTCCCTGCTCTCTTCTTCCTTGCGTCTTAGCTCGTTATAAATAAGACCATCCCTTAAAAATATAACCCTATCTGTGAAGGATATTGCTCTTAAGTCATGGCTTGCCATTATAATAGATTTCTTGTAGACCTTGTTACATGTTTTTAAGAGTCTTAGAACCTTTTCCCCAAGCTTACTATCAAGAGCACTTGTAGGCTCATCAGCAAGGATTATTTTTGAATCCTTAAGAAGGGCTCTTGCTATGGCGATTCTTTGCTTCTCTCCTCCAGATAGATTTTCTGAATATGAATTAAATAGTTCAACAATTTCCAAAATCTCAGCCAATTTCATTACTTTATCCATATCAACTTGCTTTTTTGAAATATTAAATGGCAGAATTATATTTTCATAGCCAGTAAGGCTATCTATAAGTTTAAAATCTTGATATATATAAGAAATAACATTCTTCCTAAAAGATGTTATCATTCTCCTATTAAAAAGGGAAATATCCTTATCATAATAGGAAATAGAGCCCTTGTTAAAGGACCCTATTGTCGCTATAGCATTTAAGATAGTTGTCTTTCCCTACAATGTCAAGCAATTGTTACATAAAATTAGACGATATTTCTATCGCCTAATTTATATACAAAACTTTTATTTTAACTTTTTTATACGTTCACTTTCTGTTAGAATCCTCATTTGTTCAATAGCAATTGCATTTAATTTTTCTATCCTTTCAGTTGCATCCATTCCCTCATTTATAAAAACAGCATTTAAGTTCTCAAGATTTGATAAACACACTAATTGTGATATATCAGCATAGTCTCTCATATTTCCTTTTAACTCCGGATTACTTTCACGCCATTCTTTTGATGTCATTCCAAACAAAGCTACATTTAATATATCTGCTTCACTTGCATAGATATAGTTTATTCTTTCCTTTGATAATTTCTCAGGGACAAGTTTATTCTTAATTGCATCTGTATGAATTTTGTAATTTATCTTAGCTAAATTCCTCTTGATATCCCAACCTAATTGTTTTTGTTCTTCTTCTTTTAAGCGCTCAAACTCTTTAATAAGATAGAGCTTAAAATAAGGTGATACCCACGATGCAAATTCAAAAGCTATGTCTTTATGTGCATATGTTCCACCATATCTTCCTGCTTTGGCAACAATTCCGATAGAATTCGTCTTATTGACCCATTGTTTAACCGATAAAATAAAACGATTAAAACCTGCTTCATTTTTAATTCCCTCGAATTCGGTGGAATTAAAATTCGCATTATACATTTCTTCCCATATTCCTAAAAATTCAATTGTATTTTTATTCCTTAGCCATTTTTCTATTAGTGCCACACCATTTTCAAGATTTCTAACCATGTCGGTTAAAGAAATATAATCTCTATTATCTATGGCAATAATGCTAATTTCTGATCCTTCCACATTTATTTTAGACACAAAAATCACCTCACAATATCTCATTTTAACTATAATTATATCATTTTTTTGTTCCTAAATATTTACCTTATCAACTCATAGTAAACAGTACTATTTGTTTCCGCAAATTTCCTCGCCATTATTTTTATTTTGGCGTATTAAAATTAAAGTTGGCGAGATTATGAGTTACTTTTAATGCTATTCATCTATTTTTCTACAATTTCTCTTTCTCCACTTCTTGATACAACTATTTTATCAATAGAACTATCTACATAGGCTTTCAATAAATTATTCTTATCTAATGAATTACCATCAAATTCTTTCTTCAAATCAATCTCCTCTGACTTCAATTCTTTCAACTTACTCTCCAATAATATCTTTTTATCTTGTATAAGAGATTTTTCCTTTAGATACGCCTCTTTCGAAATATTTTTCTTTTTATAGTTTTCATAGATAATTTGTAAATTACTGTTTAATATGGATATTTCCTTTAGAATCTCTTCTTTTACATTCTTGTGTTCTATAACTTTCTCTTTATTTAATGTGTTGTGAATCTTAAAATCTTTTAATTTAGGTTTTATAAGTTCAATAATATCTTTCTCTTTGATATTGTTTGGTGTTTTCTCATCTTTACATAAATTACAATAATAACTTTTGTACTTGTATATTTTATCTGAATTCTTCTTTTGTCTACTGTCACATCGAAAACTCATATGTCTACCACATTCTTTACAAAAAATCTTATCAGAAAAAATAGAACGATTTTTGTTTCCTGTATATCCCCCAAAACTTCGTTTTTCTTTTATTTTCTTTACCTCATCAAATACTTCTCTTGAAATAATAGCTTCATGGGTATTTGGAAATATTTTCCACTCCTCTTCAGGAAGTAAAATTCTTTTTCTTCCACCTATTTTTGTTTCTTTGAATTTATTATATACATAATCTCCTGTATATAGTTCGTTCCTTGTAATCTGTGAGATAGCTGCATTTGTCCAAACTCTTTTCTTTACCTCACTTCCAGTAATTAAATTTCCAGTATAATCAGAAAGTTTCAGTTCTTCTTTTCGTTCAGAGCGTGTAATATAACCTTTTTCATTAAATATATTAGCCACTTGAATACAGGAATATCCTTTTAGCAATAAATCAAAAGCTTCTTTAACTATAAAAGCTGTTTTTTCATCAATGATGATACTATGTTTATCTTTAGGATCTTTAATATATCCAAAAGGTGCTGCCCAATTTATATTTTTCCCCTGCGATTTAATTTGCCTAATAGAACTTCTTACCTTTTCAGATAATTCCTTACTGAATAAATCATAATACAATGTCTTAAACTGTGTATCTGTATCTAAGCCATTGCCTTGTTCTTTTAAAGAATCATAGTTGTCATTAATAGCAATAAATCGTATTTTTAGAAATGGTAATATATTGCTTAAGTAATCCCCAAGCAAAATATAATCTCTTGAAAACCTAGACATATCTTTTACAATTATAGTTCCTACTTTACCACTCTTTATATCCTCAATAAGCCTTAAAAAGGAAGGTCTATTTGTATTAGTAGCAGAATATCCATCATCTACATATTCTTCTATTTCACAACTTTTTAAAGATGTTTCATTTTCAATGTAGCTTTTTATATAATCTCTTTGATTTGCTATACTTTCACTTTCATCTACTTTGTGATAATCTTCTTCAGAAAGTCTTAAATATATAGCTATCTTATTCATGCTCTACCTCCAACTGCTTTCCCACATCTTTATCAAGTTTAAACTTAAAATATATGGTAACCTGCTTATACTCTGATATTTCTATATGGCTAATTAATGTATCGACCAATTCTTTATCAACTTCTATGCTTTTAGCATCCAAGCAGCAAAATAGTACATCTATAAATTCTATAATTTCTCTTTTTTTCTTTTTTATATTTCTTATTCTTTCATCAAAAACTTTTAATTCATTTTTCAAGGTTTTTATTTGATTATTTATTTTTTTACTTTCTATTTTAAAATCACTTAAAAGAACATCTCCTTTAACATAGTTTTCATATTGTTCTTGTAGATTGATACTAAGAGAAGCAATCTTTTTATTATTTACATCTGTTTTTATAAAAACTTGATTTATCTTTTCAGCACTTATATTTTCTAAATATATTTTTAGTTGTAATCTTTTATCCTTTTTATAAAAGCTTGAAAACAGTCTTTTTAAGGTATCTACTAAAATTTTGTCGAGGTCTGTTTCATATATTCTGACATGAGATTTTTCCAATTTTAATCTGTCTCCACCTTTACAATAATAACAATAGCAAATCTCATCATGATATTTCAGTCCTCGTGGTCCATATTGTTTTTTCAAATTTCTACCACAAACACTGCACTGTATAAGGTCGTCATACTTTCCTTCTTTTTTATGATCTCTTTGAATTTTTACTCCAACATTTTCTTTTCCGTCTTTTATTATGTTTTTCAGTGAATGGTAAGGTAGATAGTTTTGTTTTTTCTCCTTTATCTCTCTGATATTTTCAAATGTAGTTTTGTCTATTAACCCTTCGTGGGTGTTTTCTGTTATAATCCACTCTTCTTTATCACGAAACTTACTTTTCCTACTTGGATCATGTCTATTTGAGTATACTCTTTGAATCAAATTCCCAATATATACTTCATCAGAAAGCATTTTTGATATATAAGAAATATCCCATTGTTTTGTATCTTCTTTATCCTTAAAAATTTTACCTGTTCTTTTATATTCATCAGGTGTCGTATATGTTTTAGTCAATTCTCTTGCTATTTGCATATTGGATTTACCTTGATTTGCCATATAAAAGATAAGTCTTACTACATCTGCTGCCTTTTCGTCCATCATCAGAACTCTTTTTCCATCAATTTTATCAACCTTATAGCCATACGGAGCCATTGCTCCTATAAAAGACCCTTGTTTCATTTTTATTTCTTTAGAGGCTTTTATTTTCTTTGAAATATCTTTTGCGTATAAATCATTGAAGATATTTTTTATTGCTATTTCATAACTCTGATCTGATTTTATACCGTCTTTGGTATCCAGATTATCATTTACGGAAATAAATCGAACTCCCAAAAATGGAAATACTTTTTCGATATAGTTTGCGATTTCTAAATACTCTCTACCAAACCTTGACATATCTTTTACTATGATACAATTTATCCTACCTGTTCGGATATCTTCCATCATTTCAATAAATGCAGGTCTTTTAAAATTTGTTCCAGAATATTCATAGTCCTTGTATACTCTTAAAATCTTTATATCTTTTTCTTTTGCAGCATTTATACAAAGTTCTTCCTGCATTTCAAGTGAATTACTTTTATCCCTGTAAGCTTCCTTTCTTTCCTGTGATAATCTAGCATAAATACCGGCAATGTATATTTTTTCAATCACTTTTCCAACTTCTGTTTCTGATTGTGATATATGCCTATTTTTTGTTCTAGCCACAGCATACCTCACTTTCAGCACTTACAAGACTTTTATTCATAACAGTGGGGATAGTTTTTGACTTCCTGCTTATATCGATACTTTTCTTTTTTATGGTGTTAGATTTAATGTCAGACTTATCTATTTTTGTCATTTCTTCAAGTAAAGACAATTCTTCGGTATGATTAAACCTAACATCTATCGTTTTATCTTCAGAAATAAAAATTTTATCAATGAGCATCACAACAGACAATCTATCTATTTCCGATAAATTTTTATACTTGTTAATGTCGATGATCCAACTCTTATTTTTGTTAATCTTCTCCTTAGTATATTCCTGTTTTTTCAATCTATACTCGATACTTTCATCTAATTTAGTCAGTTTCTCTGTATAGTTTTTTCTAAAAAGTTGATATTCTTCTTTACTAATAACATCTTCTTTTAGGTCAAGGTATAGAGAAGATAAGAGTTCTTCTGTCATTGCTTTTTCTCGTCTTAGTATAGGAATTTGATTGTCTTTCAAATTTTTATTTATATCTATACGCTGAACTTTAGAATATAGATTTTCATTAAATTCAATGTAGGACTTCATTATTTTAGATACTGCTTTTATCAAAGTTTCTTCTTTTATGCTGTGTCTTGTGCAAGATTTTCCCTTGTTGTACTTTGAACAGATATAGAATATCTCTTCTCTTTTTTTATACTTTACAGTCCTTCTAATCAAAGAACTTCCACATTCTTTACAAAAAAGCATTCCTGTAAAAATATCAATTTTGTCCTTTCCACGAGAATTATTCAAATCTCTTTTTAACATAGTATTTGCAATAGTAAAAACTTCTTTACTTATAATTGCTTCATGGGTATTTTCTACTCTTATCCATTCTTCTTTCTCTTTTTCTATCTGCTTTTTATTTTTATAACTTAAAGTAACACTCTTTCCTTGTAAAGTATTTCCAATATATACTTCATTTTCTATAATTCTATTTACTGTCTTTGCTGACCAAGTTCCACCTTTTGTATTTTGAAATCCATTACACTTAAATCCTTGACTTTCTTTATATTTTCTTGGAGTTAAAACTCCTAAATGATTTAGTTCATCTGCAATTGCCTTTGAGGAATATCCCAAGAGCTTCATATCAAATATATTTTTAATGTTTTTAGCAACTTGTTCATCAACCACTAACTTATTTTTGTTCTTTTCTGATTTTTTATATCCATAGGGTGCAAAGGCACTGATGAAATCACCTTTTTCTCTTTTTATCTTCTGGGAGCTTTTTACCTTATTGGAAATATCTCTGCAATAACTGTCATTGATGAAGTTTTTTATAGGAAGTATAAGATGTGTATCGTTTATATCTGCACTTCTACTATCGTAATTGTCATTTACTGATATAAATCTTATACCGTTTTCCGGAAATATTCTCTGAATATATTTTCCAGCTTCTATATAATCTCTTCCGAATCTTGATAAGTCCTTTACAATAATTGTATTGAACTTTCTATCATAGGCAGCCTTCATCATTTCTTTAAAATTGGGACGATCAAAATTTGCACCTGAATACCCATCATCCACATACTCTTTGACAATTGTAATTTGATTTTTTCTTGCATAAGAGTTTATAATTTCTCTTTGATTGGATATAGAGTTACTCTCTGTTTTTTCGCCATCTTCTTTTGATAATCTTAAATACATAACTGCCAAATTTTCTTTTGCTAAATTGTTTTTAAACACAAAAAAGCCTCCTTTAATTCAATTTACATACAATAAATCGAACCAAGGTTAGGCTTCCACAAAAATATTATAATGCTCCTTATATTTTTTGTCAGCCCCTAATAGACAGAAAATTTTTCTTTGATGTATTCCTCTACTAAATTTTCTAAACTAAATCCATTTTCATTAAATTTAACTTCTATATTCCAACCATCAATTTGATTTATTGTCTGTTTATCTTTTTTATCTGTTTTCATTTCTATATCTATATTATGTTCATCACACATAATATCTTCTCCTTATCTTCAATATTTTTAAGTTTTTTGACATTAACAGGCGTGTAGGCCACGACATTGGAATTTCACCACCGCCCCTTTTCAAGATGAGCCGGCAACAACTGTAGAAGTATCATTATCCCCATTTGCTTCAATGCATCAGTTTCCTAGGCTGAATATATAATTTCTTTTTGTCGCTCGTTTTCTTTTATCCTTCTTTTAACTAGAGTATTTATTTAAGCCGAAATCCTTATCAGCAGAAAAGTCATGGCGAAGAAATTATAAAGCTCCACAAATGGTTAATGTCCTGTCTTGGTCTATTCAGTTGTCAAGGTTCAAATCTATATATAACGAGGTTTTAAAAGTCCCTCTATATATAAACCTTAATTTTTATGCCTCTTGTTTCCATTTTTTTGAAGTATTTTTTAATTTCCCATAAAAAACAAGAAGATCCTTAGTAATTCCCTAATCTTCTACATCGAGTAGTTTTTTTAGTTTTTGTAATATTTTATTTCTTGATGTGAAAATTTTTTTGGAAGATACATCTTTTTCTTTTGCTAGATCTCGGATTGTTTTTTCTTCAAAATATAAAGCATCGATTATCTTTCTTTCTTCCTCATTTAAGTTATCAAGTGCCTTATATAGATCCCCTATTCTAAGCTTAGTCTCAATTATCTTTTCTACATTTACACTTTTATCTACTATATTTTCTATAGCATCATTTTCGCTTGTAAAATAAAGATCTCTATACTTTCTATCTAGTCTTGATAGATACTCTTCACGATTCTTTAGTTTCTTATATTCTCTATAAATTTCATCGCTTACATATATTTTCTTTCCATCCACATAAATATATTTTTCTTTAGACATCTTGTCCTCCTTTTCTTTTTCAAATTCTTTTTTGAAAATAAAAAAAGGAGGACTGCGACATTTAGACATGCCGCGTCCTCTAAAAAATAATAGTTTAAAAACTAAATGCAGTTTTTTATTAAATCTAAAAAATAAAAATAAATATGATGTTTAAATAGGTAGATAAACTTATTATTTCCTTATATAGATTTTTTATCATTAAAGTATCTACCTCCATTACACATATATCTTTCTAAATATAGATATGAGCATAATTATCTTTTTTTATATCTAAATATTTTATTGAAAGTATTAATAACTAAAGCTTGTCATGAAATTTATTAGCTTCCATGCTTGTGTGATTATCTAAATTATTATTAAAATAATTTATAAATCTGAGTTTTATTTGTTCTTTCAAATTCTTAAATTTTTTATCATCCTTAGATTCAACTAAAAAATAGCATATATAGATCTGAATTCTTCACAACTGAATATTTTATCTATTAATATTTCTATAATATTTGTATTAATAATACTGTCTACATCCTTTAATACAAATTCTATGAATTTCACAAAATTAAATTTTTCAGAAATTAAATCATATAAAATATCCTCTTTTCTTTTATAATAAGTATATAAGCATCCTGTACTTATTCCCGCTTATATATATCATTATTGACTTATTAAACCTTTTGGAAATAAATACTTTTTTCCCAGTTTTTTTGTATTTGTAATTTTTTTGATTGACGGATAATCTTTATCTTTTTGAATTTTCATTCACAATGAAAATCTCTCCCTTCAAAGTCTAAATATATTATTTTTTAAAATGTTATTTAGTTGCCTTTTACCATTTTTGAAAGAGCTTTTCCTTGCATTATTAATCCAACTATAATCATCAATAAATCAACTGCCGGCTCTGCCCACCAAACTGCACTACTACCGAAAATTTTAGGAAGTATTAACATAGCTGGAACAAATAAAATAAGTTGTCTTAGCATTACAATCTTTCCTGCCTTTTTGCCATCACCAATAGCTTGGAAAAATGTTATGGTCATAACCATTACTCCGTATAAAATAAATACTGAGTAAAATAATCTAAGATTATTCAATCCTTGTGATATTATTTCTTCACTTACATTAAATCCTGATAGAATTTCTCTTGTAAATATTTGTACAGGTATCCAAAATATTGCAGCAAGAACTAGTCCGCCTATTGAAAATACTTTCATAGTTTCTCTTACCCTATCAAATTTTTTAGCACCAAAATTTGTTCCAACGACCGGTTGAAGTCCTTGGCTCATTCCCCAAAGTGGAATGAATGAAAAGGCATAAATTCTTAGAGTTGCTGCCATTAATATGCCGTTTGTCTCTCCTCCGTATAAAAAGGCTTGTTTATATAAAAGTGTCTGTTGAATCATAAAGAAAACTTGCATAATCATTGCAGAAACTCCTACACCAAACATTTCTTTATAAACTTCTTTATACTTTCTAATTTTTCCTATTTTTACATTTTCACTTTTATTTTTAAAGTAATATAAAGTTACAATAGCTTGAATAATTTGAGCAACTACGGTTGCAATGGCAGCCCCTTCTATGGCATATTCTCCCATAGCTTTCATAAGTATTGGATCAAGAATAATATTTATAAAGGCTCCCATTGCCATAATTCCCATGGCTCTTTTCATAAGACCTTCGCCACGCATAACCATATTAGCTGATTGTGTGAAGTTTACAAAAATAGAGCCTAAAAATATTACCCTTAAGTACCTAACTCCAAGTTCTTTAATCTCTCCACTTGCACCTACTAAGTCTAGAAAATGTGGAGCTAAAATTATTCCTCCAACTGTAATTATTACGGAAAATAAAATTACAAAATAAATCAAATTTCCCATAATCTTATCTACGGTTTCTCTATCACCTTTTCCAAGAGATCTAGATAAAATTGATGCACTTCCCACTCCAAGTAAAGTTGATGTACCACTGTTAAAAAATGTAAGTGGAAGTGCAACTCCACAAGCGGTCATTGCACTTTGTCCTATAATATTTCCTGCAAAAATTCCATCCATTAATGGATATAATCCTATAACTATCATTCCGATTACAGCCGGAATGGATAGTTGAAACATTAAAGATAATGGACTTTTTGTAAGAAGTTGTTCTTTCATATCCTGTTTCACGTACTTACCTCCATTTATAATAAATATTTTCTCACAGTATTTTTACGCCATTATTTTTATTTTGCAGCTCTACCATATTTTTATAAATCCCATTTAAAGCAATTAGTTCATTATGGGTTCCTTGTTCTACAATATTGCCTTCCTTGATTACAATAATATTATCGGCATCTCTAATAGTATTTAATCTATGAGCGATAACTAATAATGTTTTATTCTTTACCAATTCACTGATTGCTTCCTGTATATAGCTTTCATTATCCACATCAACACTTGCTGTTGCTTCGTCAAGAATTACAATAGGAGCATTTTTTAATATACAGCGAGCAATAGAAATTCTTTGTTTTTCACCACCAGATAGAGTTGCACCTCCCTCTCCGATCATTGTGTCAAATCCATCAGGAAGTGCCATAATAAAATTATAACATCTTGCTTTTTTGGCGGCTTCTATAACTTCTTCCTTAGTTGCATTTTCTTTTCCCATAGCAATATTATTAAAAATTGTATCTTGGAATAAATAAACTCTCTGGAAAACCATACTGATTTCTGACATCAATTCAGACAGTGAAACATCCTTTATATTCACTCCTCTAATCAAAATTTCTCCAGAGTCTACTTCCCAGAATCTTGCCAAAAGATTTGCCACTGTGGATTTCCCTCCACCGGACTGCCCAACTAAAGCCGTCATTGTATTCTTATTCATTTTGAAACTCATATCATGCAAGACCTCTTTTTCACCATAAGAAAATTTAACATGATTAAAACAAATTTCAGGTTCTGAGTTATCAGAATTTGAAATTTGTTTTTTGCCCACATCTTGCAGTTCAGTTTCATTTAACACTTCTTCAATGCGATCTAAAGCAGCGTTCATTACAGTAAGCCTTGTAGCTTCACCATAAAGTGTTTTTAAAGGGCTAAATAAGTCAAACACAAACAAAATAAGCCCCAACATATATGGAAGTCCCAAAGTTCCTTTACTATTAAGATATAAAGCCACTGCCAAAATAAATGTAATGCCAATCCCATAAATAATATTTAAACCGGTTGTCCATGGTGTTATTTTATTTTCAAATTTTATTGATGTGTTCTTCGAAGATACAAAATTATCTGTAAGAGATTTAGAATTTTCACCTAAAAGGTTGTAACTTTTAATAACACCAATCCCCTCAGCAAATGATAAAACTGCATCTGTTAGTTTTTCACTCTGTTCTTGTCTAATAGCCGCTTCCGATAAAGACATCTTATTCATTCTATTTGCAAGCAGTGTTGCAACCAGTGTTACACACACAGCAATCAGTCCAATTCTGTAATCTAAAACAAACATGAATACTGTTAGTACAAGTGTTGATAATACATAGCTCATCATATTGGCAATCGTACTCATGGAAACTTCTTCAATAAAAGCCATGTCCGAACTTAAAACAGAATTTATTTTTCCTAAATTACCTGCTGTAAAATATCCCATTGGAAGTTTTCTAAGATGATTCCCAAGTTCCATTCTTTTATCAGCAAAAATCATAAAGCCGGCTGCACTTTGTAATTTATCGCTTAAGAAGTGAACTACTGCTTGTAATAAAACCACTAAAACAAGTCCTACTCCTACATATAGAAAAGTTTTGGGGGTATTCGTTTTTTCATAAAATCCAATCAAAACGGTAAATGCAATAAATATAGGCATTTTACTTAATATAGATTCAATAAAGGCAAATATAAATGCGGACTTTATTCTGTTTTTGTATTTACCTGATAGATTTAAAATTCTTGAAATTAGTCTAAACATTCATTTCACCTTCTTTTCTACTGATTTTCCAATCTTTACTAAATAGTGTCGCATCCCATAATTTACGATATTCTACCGAAGATTCTAATAAATCTTTATGCTTTCCATTCGCAACTAAACGACCATGATCCATAACCAATATTTGATCCGCATCTACAATAGAGGGCAACTTATGTGCAATAACAATTAAGGTTTTGTCTTTTACAAGTTCACGAATAGCCGCTTCCATTTTTTCTTCATTTTCTGGATCTGCGTAAGCTGTTGCCTCATCAAGCACAACAATCGGAGCATTCTTCAAAATGGCTCTTGCTAATGATATTCTTTGCCTTTCTCCACCTGAAAGCATCTTTCCTGCTTCTCCAGCTAAAGAATAAATGCCATTCGGAAGTCTATTTAAGAACTCCATGCACTGGGCTTTTTTAGCTGCTTCTATAACCTCATCATCACTGGCATCTAAATTACCAATGCGAATATTTTCTAAAAGAGAGGTATTAAACAGATATTGGTCTTGTGCTACATAAGAAATTTGTTTGTTGAGTGATTCCAATCTTATGTCCTGTATATTTTGTCCACCAATACTTATGCTTCCATCTAAAACATCATAATAATGAATTAAAAGTTTAGCCAAAGTACTTTTTCCTGAACCGGATTCGCCAACAATCGCTGTCTTTTCGCCGGCTCTTGCCGTAAAACTAACATTATGAATAACATTCTTAATATAGGTTTCAGGCTGTCCATTTTCTCCCATCCTGCTTAACTGATAGCCAAAGGTAACATTGTCAAATAAAATAGTCTGTCCTGTTCCCTTAAAATCATTTTCTCCCTGTTTTAAAGGAGCCATATTTAAGGCTTGTTCTAAAGCAGAAATTTTATAATTTAACTGCGGCATAGTTGGTAAAAATCCGAGAGCTTTCAGTAGTGGTAAGCCTATACTTAAAGAAAGGCATAATATTAATATTAAGTTAGAAAGGCTTGCATAGCCCATATATACAAAGTAGCCACCAAGCGGCAATGTTAAAATAATTGTGCATGGAAGTAAGGCACTGTATAACGCCATCCATGGCCATGCCGTCTTATACCAAGCAAGTGCATAATCTCTGTAATTACTGATATCTTTAGAAAGGCGTTCATAAGACTCTGTTTGCTTATTAAATACTTTTACAACTTCCATACCGTTTACATACTCAATAATGGTATTATTCATTTTTCCACTTGCCATATAATATGGACCCATTTGTTTCATACCTACAGAGTACATAATCATCATTGCGAGAACGCTAATCGGAATAGAAGCTAATGACATTAAAGCTAATCTCCAGTCAATAAAAAACATTGAAACATAAACCATAATAGGTACAATTAGGTTCGCTATTCCTTCAGGAAGCGAATGAGCTAAAAGCACTTCTAAACTACCAATATCATCCACGAACATTTTTTTGATTGTACCCGTCCCTTTTTCTTCAACAACACCCAATGGAAGGGCTTCCATTTTTTTCTGTAAAGATGTTCGAAGTCCAAGTAACGTGTTGTATGCTGCTTTATGTGAGACATTAAGACCTACTCCACCTAAGACAGCTTGTAATACTAAACAAACTAAAATGCTTATCAATAAAAAAACAATTCTTTCAAATTCCAATTGTTTACCTAAAACAAGTGGATTGATGATTTGATATACAAATAGAAAGGGTAACACACCCATAATTACACTAATAAGCATAATAAAACTTGCTAAGTGAATTGATTTTTTATGCGTACCAGCATATTCGAAAACCTTATTTAACATAGTTTATCTCCTTCCATAAAATTTTTTTATCCATAAAATCCATGATCAACTCTTCATTTCCTTTTACAGATATTTTTTTATAATCCTTATCACCGAGCATTAAGACGGAATGACAGGTTTTAAATAACAGCTCTAAGTCATGAGTAATTATTATAATTGGAATCTCCTTTGCTTTTTCTTTCATTAATTCGGACATGATTTTCATACTTTTATAATCAAGCCCTGATGTTGGTTCATCCAAAATTATTAGCTTACGGCCTGATAAAAATGAAGTGATAATTGCTAATCGTTGTTTTTGTCCCCCGGATAATTTCTGTGGATGATTGGTTTTCTTATTCCACAAATCTGTATCTTTTAAGTAGTTACGGATTTCTTCTAAATCACTTTCCGAGTTTTTATCTTTACAAAATATCAATTCATTTTCTACGGTGTCTAAAAAAATCTGAGCATCTACATCCTGTAATACACAGTATGAGTTTCTGAGCCTTTCCTTTTGTTTATGCCCATAGTTTACATCTAAATATTTTTCAGATAATCCGCATAATGCTTTTGCTAAAGTACTTTTCCCAATACCATTAGGACCAATAACTCCCATTATTTCGCTTTTCCCAAGCTCAAAAGTTAAACTTTTTATCAATGTTCTTTTCCCTTGATGGATACAAGCGTTATTTAGTTTTATGTAGCTTTCAGCTACAATCGGTTCTATTTCTGATACCAATTCTCTTTCATTAAGTGTTCTTAACTCAAGTTCCTTACACTTATCATTACTAAGACTCCCATTCGGAAAAATACCACATATTGTACAATCTTTTATATAAATCAACCTGCTAAAAATCTCTTTTAAATAATAGAGTCTATGTTCCGCTATAATTATTGTCTTCCCCATCGCTTTCAATCTGAGAAGTATTTCACTGAAGTGTTTTATACTATCGTAATCGAGGCTACTTGATGGCTCATCAAAAAAAATAATATCTGTATCATAGATAAGAGTTCCAGCTATAGCTACTTTTTGCCTTTCTCCTCCCGATAATTCAAAAATAGATTTTTTGCTAATATGGCTTATTCCTAATAAGTCCATTGCTTCTTCAACCTTTTCTTTTAATGTATCCCTGTCTAAGCCCAAATTTTCACCCACTAAAGCAATTTCATCTTCAACCACATCACAAAAAAATTGATCTTTAGGATTTTGAAATACATTGCCAATATATTTAGCTAACTCTCCCTTTTTATATGCCGTTATATCTTTCCCTAAAATCTTGATTTCTCCGTCCAAATCACCATCATAAAAGGATGGAATAAGCCCGTTTAGTAATCTTAAAAGTGTCGTTTTTCCGCATCCGGAAAGACCCGTTAAGACTACAATTTCGCCTTTCTTTACGGACATTTTTAAATTTTTTAATATCAAATCTTCTCCATAATGAAAAGATTTGATTTCTGCCTCTAAAATATTTTCCATAAACTCATCCCCAATAAAATCATCCCTCCGACTATCATTGCGATATCAATAAATGTAATTTTCACATCATGAAAACTTGTTTTTTCCCCATCGTATTCAATTCCCTTTGATATAATTGAACAAGTTAAGGTGTCGCTTATGTCTATACACTTATACATAAGAGGAACAAAATATAACTCAAATGTTTTAATTGGTTTGAAAATACTTGCTTTAAATCCTCTAATTTTCATGCCGTTGTTTATTTCCTTCATCCTAATAGAGATTTCTGGAATAAAACGAAAAAATACTGTGATTCCTATACCTATTCCACCTTCAACTCCAATTTTTCTAAATGCAGCAATTAGATGCGAGGAGCTATATGATGACAGAACTTTTCCCAATATGAAAAGTGGAGCAAATTTCAACACTATAAGTAGCATTGTATATATAGAGCCAATAAAAACATTTCCTAAATGCGGTTTTAGTAAATAAATAAGTCCCCATACTATAAGCAATGAACATATCGTTCTAAATGCTTTTTTGATAGAAAATAAAAATAATAACCCTAAAACAAAAATAAGGGAAAATAAGTATTGGGATTGTTCTCCTACCGTTAAAATAACTGAAAATAATAAAATCAACCCAACTATAGTAAGTGGGTTGATTTTATCTGATAGTAGGTATTTGTTTTTATTATTTTTTTTCATCTCTACAAAACACTTTTTTTCTTCCTATTGCTAAAAAATTTATTATAAATGTATGTCCCGAAATAAGCACCTATGACTGATGCTACAAGTGAAATCAGCAGACAAATCAATATGTTTCTAGGAGTGTAAAAATTATAAAGGAATGTTGCATAATCTTTTGTAAACATTTTTGGAAATTGCTTTGCAAGTCCTTCTACACCAAATACAAACATAAAATACATAGCATGTAAGGAATATATGAACATACCTGCTCCAAACGCAGTTCCAACCCTCATATTTTTATTCACATAATTTTCCTTTTTACCAATTACAAGCTCTGCTAAAATTCCTGCAATAGCACAAACAACAATTACTGGCCACATTCCCATGAGAACATAGAAAACACCCATCAATAGAAAATATAAAAATGCTGTACCTCTTTGTTGAACCTGTTTACACATAATAACAAAAACCGGTGCTACAATAATTGTTGGCAAGGCTGACGATAAATATAAACTTGGGAGCATTCCAAAGGATCCCGTCAAAAATCCTAATCCCATTGTCAAAATAAATCCAATAACTGAAAAAACAGCTATTTTTACAACACTTTTTAAATTCATAAGTTAATCCTCCTTAAAATTTTATTTATGTCTAATACATAGATATTAATTTTTAACTCCATACTCTCCACGACCAATATAACTAAGTTATATTTAAGTTAAAAATCAATTATAACTAAGTTATATTTAGCTAAAAATTATTTATAATCCTCGAATTTTTCTCCATCCTTCATTAAAGAACTGTGAAATCAAACTTGCATTTAATTTTACTTCTTCTTTATTTTGCGAATGAACTGCTACTTCTGATAAAGCATAAAAGTATGCATGATTCAGCAAGTGTATTCCTCTATTAGTTATTACATCATTGACATTATTTTCGCCATAAATCATACTTAGAATTTTAAAATGATTTTTGTCTTCTCTCTCAATGATACTATCTAAAAAGTTATTATGTTTTGTTCCATAAGAACCGAATATTAAAAGTTCAAACACATCTTTATGTTCAAAGAAATACAGTACCATTTCAATAGCACCTTGTGCTTTTGATTCCAAAACATTCTGAATAGCTTCTCTACTTATTGGGCTTTCTTTCTTATAAACATCAAAACTCTTGTCTTCATACATTGTATAATATATGTTTATTTGGTCTATTAGAGGTTCAACCAATTTACAGAAAAGATCTTCTTTATCTTCAAAATGTCCATAAAAAGCACCTGTTGTCACGCCCGCAGCTTTACATATTGCTCTTAGATTAGCTTTTTCAAATCCTTTTTCTTTGAAAATTTTTTTACCACAATCTAATATCTTTGAGTGAGTTACCTCATAATCTCCATTAGCCACTATTCACTACATTCTCCTTTCAAATATAACTTAGTTATATTATAACACGCCTTGCTTTTAATTTCAATGCTAATACATGTAAGTACTATACTTTTAATATAAATAATTTAATTCCTATATGCTATAATGTAATTATTTGATATCTGAACCCCTTTAATTCCAAATTTATGTAATTCATTAATAATACATTCATTATCTATATTTTCCCATTCCAATGTATATACTATCTGTCTTTGTAAAACTTTATCTCTATTAAGATTAATCAGAAACTTCCATTGAAACTTGTTTTTTTTAATGTGTTTTTTTTCTTTCATTATCAATTCATATTCATAATCTCCTACTCTCACATTCTCCAATACAGTTCCGTTCTTTATATAAAAATACTCTTTACTTAAATTACTTATAAGTATAGGGGCATCCTTTTCCAATTTTTCACCTAAATTTTTCCATAGAAATTCTCTTTCATACATATTAAAATGTCCTACTACCCCCATCAAAAAAACAGCGGATATATCTTTAGTAAATTCAATTTCAAATATATTAGTATCAATTACCGTTATATTATTTTTTTTAGCAATAACATTTTGTAATTTGGACATTAATGCAATTCTCATTTCTGGAGATTTTTCTATAGCATAAATCTTTTCACAATCAAACATTTCAGATATATATATTGATAAATTGCCCGTTCCTGCACCAATGTCAAATACTATACCTTTTTTCCTAACCAAAGGCATAATCTCATCAATAATTTTTTTATCTTGTTCCCACGAATTTCTACTTGTAATATCGTAAAACTCAACTTCTGACCCATACAAATTATATAATCCCCCTTTATTTTTGATATTTTTTCATTAAATTTTCGTGTATTTTTTTTGTATCTCCAACTTTATGATACTCCACTTGATTTGTGTATCCAATCTTCTTACATATGTCTGACCATAATCTTGATACAAAAATTTGTGATTGAACATTTGATAATTTACTATTTCTGTCCTGATTATTTAATTCAACTATTGCTCTTTTGACAGCATTAATCCATATCTCTTCGAATGTATTAAGAATACTTGGAGCAACACTACTTCCTATTACAGTTGCTGTAGGGATCTTTAAAGCTTCATTGTTACTATCAAAACTTAATAAATTATTTGAATCTCTTGGTAATTCTATAAAAGGCAACCATACAATAGGTCCATTAGTATTTATCAAACATAATCTTCCATTACTAAAAGTAGCCTCTATTCTATGGTATAAATGCATTGGATGATCTGCATCATATTTATCTACATTTCTATTAATTTTAAATGTAACCGGGGTCTTTCCTATTTCTGACACTAAAACAGTATCACATATTTTATCTTTAACATCTAAATTACGTAAGTCACTCACATCACCTAATACCCAAGATGATATTGAATTTAAACAGCAACTCAACATATCAATACCATCATACAAAACATTAATTGAACACTCTAATGACATATTAACAATATTACTTTGCTTTTTTAATTCAACAAGTATTTCTAAAAAATCCAGAAAGGGTTGCGTGTATCTATAGAATGGATTAATCATAAATCCATTATCTTTCGCCACTTTCAGGCATTCCAATATTTCTTTTTCATGAACTGGATGTTCTAATAAAACCGAAATACCCCTTTTTAACAAACTTTTAGCAACTTCAAAACCACGACCACCAGCACCAGAATTTGGAATTATAACACAAGCTAAATCCGCTATAATTCTATCATCATTAACATCTTTAAAATACGGTACTCCTAATTTATCCGCCAACACTTTAGTACGCTTACTACCACTACCTAAAATTCCAGATATATAGAAATCATCCATTTTATTTATTGCATTAAGATATATCTTACCAAATCCAGAACCACAGACTAAAACACTCGTTTTTCTCATCATAAAACCTCTTCTATATTTTATTGATTTGTTTTGAAACAATAGGTAATTTATTTAACAAGTCAAAAATTCCTTTATTATAAAACAAATCACAATATCTATTTATACCGACAACTTGTAAATCTCTTTCTAAAATTTCTTCTATTACAGTATATATTATATACGCTGTTATATAATCAGGATTTGGAGTAGAAAAAATAGCTGCTTTACTAAAGTAGTCTAATATACAATTTATATAAATTGAAACATTTACTGAATATCCTTTATTAACATATTCTAAATCTCTAAAATTAATATCTTTATAGCTATTCTCTCCCAAAGCCGTATATGAGTATATATCCTTTATTTTATATTTTCTTCCGATGTATTCGACTTCGTTAATTATATATGGAAATATTTTACAAATATTTAATTCAGATGGTGTATAATTTGGATATAATTGGTCTGAATACTGTAATTTACCTCCTTTTACATTCTTCATGAAATATCCATCAAAATTTTCATTTTTTGCTTTTATGAAATCTTTTTTTGAACTATTAGAGAAATTGTATTCTCCACCATGAATTATTTCAATTTTATCAGGAATATCACTCATTTTTTCAATAAAATTCATTAAAATCACTCCAAGTAATCCTGGAATAAATCCTGTGTTTAATATCACTTTGGCATCAGAGTTATCTTTAAAATGAAGTAACTTACATCCACTTGGATCAATATAATATATATTTTTCCTTAATGCAGCATAATACATAAATTCACTTAATTCTGATGATGGTCCTGCCGTTCCTACCAGTATTGAAATATCTCTACAAAACAAATCTAATTTTTCTTCATCTCTAATATCAAAAAAATAACCTTTTTCATTTTTAACATTTGAGTTCTCATTATATCCACATTTTACAATGTATCCTTTTTCTTGTAGTATCTGAATTAAAATGCTTCCAATTCTACCACTTGAACCTAAAATCCCTATTACTTTATCATTCATCTATCTCCTCCAATATTAAATTCAACAATTGTTCTGTATTGTCATAACATTTATAATCGCAGTCAATAAAGTTAGGGTTTCTATCTATAAATTCTATACTTTTTTTATGACAGATTACCATTCTCCCTAAATATGACTCATATATATTATCTAAATTGGGAGATATAGCTACAATCTTTTTAAAAGCCTTTCTATCTATAATTTTTTGACTCGCAAAGTTTAATATTTTATTGAATTCATTATCGAAAACCACTATAATTTTCTCTTTGCAATCATCTAATTCAACTAGATGCTTGAATGTTTTTACTTTTTTAAAATCAAATTTTGTTAATTTCAATTTTTCTACTATCTCAAAATATGACTCACAATTTATATCTCCAAAAATAACAACTTCACTTGTTTTAAAGTTTTCATTATTATAATTTTCTTCAGTATCATTCTGATTAAATTTTTTTCCGTTTTTTGCAGCTTTAATATAAAGGATAATTTTATCAATTGTTCCATCCGACAAGGATACACTTAATAATTCATCAAATTTAATATCATATTCTTCAGCATATAATTCCATTATCTTTCCAGCGGCTTGAGATAACATTAATGAATCAAATCCTAATTTTCTTAAATCATCACCCAAGTTCAAACTCTCTATAGCTCCAACATCTTTATATATTTTTACTATTGTCCTAGAAAAACTATCACTTATATTGTTTGTTTTTATTTCTTTATCTAATATATAATTGTATATATCTTGTAAATTACATTCAGATAAAGATATTTTTAATAATTCATTAAACTTAATGTCATAAGTATCTCCATATAAATTAATTATCTCACCTGCTGCCTGAGACAATAACAACGAATCAAATCCAATCTCCCTTAAATTATCCTTCTCTGTTAAACTATCTACTTCCCCTATATCCATATATATTTTTAATATTGATTTAAACATACGGTTTTCTTTATCGTTAGACTTATTCTCATTTTCAAAACCATGTTTAAAGGATGAATTTTGTGTTTCCATATAGATATCTACTAATCTTTTTCTATCAATTTTTCCATTTTCTGTTAAAGGTAACGTATCTACACATATAAATTCACTTGGAATCATATACTGAGGCAACTTATCCCCTAAAAACTCTTTATAAGTCTGTTTTTTATTATCATTTTTTCTCATCACAAATATTTTTTGTCCAAAATTTGAATAAAAATTATTTGAATTTCTATCTGGAATAGATAGTATTAAATCTAAATTACAAGATTTGATACTTTCTTCCCATTCCTCTTCAGAGAAAAAAATGTTACCACTTTTTGCTCTGCTGTCGGTATGCTTTGGCATCATAAATGCCTGTGAAATGTCTATTTCTATATGTTCACCTACTGGATCTGCAATTATAATAATGCCACTATCTGACAGCATCTCTTTTAAAATAGTAAGTGAGTTGTCGATGTTAATAACATTATTCAATACTCCAACTGCAACTATAACATCAAACTTATTGCTGTTTATCTTCTCATCTACATTATTTAAATCAAAAATTTCAGTATTTATATATGGATATTTTTGTTTTATATTATTCAAAAAAAATGTCGAAACATCTGTAAATAGATATTCATAGTGTGTATATTTATTTTTTGCAAATTTACTAAGTATGAAGTCAGTTGTGGCTCCTATACCCCCACCTACCTCTAATATATTTGCGTAGCTAGTATCTTTCAAATGCAAATATATTACATCTGATATTATGTTGTTAATATATTTAGAAATAATAGTTTGTTTATAAAGATCTTCCGCAATATCTGTGTTTCCGCCTGGGAATAAATTCACTAGCGGATTCATTTTTCCTGACAACAACTCACAGAAATTATCTGCATGTTTTTTTATATAGTTAGTAACCGATTTCGGAGCAACGATGTTATAGTCTTTACATAACTGATTCCATAAATCATTACTCACAATCCTATTACTATCTACAAAAGTATCTTCTATTTTTTTTATATAATTATGTTGCTCTAAATATAGCAGCATTTTATCTAATATTGGCTGATTTTCTTTAGTTACACTGGTTTTGTTTACTATTGACCAATATTTTTCTAATTTAACTGAAAAAATTTCATGCTTCTTCAAATTATCATATACTGATTTTAATATTGCATCAGTTAAGCATCTATTAAAATCTTCCATATTAATATTTTTATTGTTATAAATAATTTTATATAAATCCAAATGCTTTTTTATTGAATTCTTTTCTATAATAAAAGCTATAATTTTATTATCTATCTTTAACACAGAGCAATTTTCCACTGTATTAGACTTTAAAAGTTCACTTTCTATTTCAGATATCTCTATCCTATATCCGTTTATTTTTATTTGATTATCCATGCGACCTAGAAATTCAATTTCGCCAGTTTTTTGATATCTCCCTAAATCACCAGTTAAATAATAACGCCAGTTTCGATCACTATCATAAATAAATTTTTCCTTTGTTATAGCTTCATCATTCAAATAACCTTCTGCTAGAGAGTATCCTGCGATTGCTATTTGACCAACAGAATATATCTCACACTCATTTAAATGTTTATCAATAACAACAACAGATTGTCCATCTAAAGGTTTCCCATATAGTATTGAAGGTAATTCTCTAACCTTAGGATTTATTTCATGATATATAGACCATATCCCTCCCTCGGTTGCTCCTCCTAAACTGAATATCTTACTATTAGGAAAAATTTTAATTAAATTTTCAGGTAATTTTGCTTTAATAACATCTCCAGATAAAAGACTAAATCTTAGGGAAGGAAAAACAACTCTTTCTCTACAAAAATATTCCAATAACTCTACCTGTGCGGGCACTGAATTCCACAACGTAATCTCATATCTTTTTATTAATTCATTCCAATGAGATGGATCATTTTTCCTATCAGAATCTGGGATAACAATCATACCACCTGCCCCTAACAATGAAAAAATATTAAAAACAGATAAATCAAACGAAGCTTCTGAAATAGCCAATATCCTATCCTTAGAGGTAAGTTTGATTAAATTATTTACAGCAGCAAGTGTATTTAATACAGCATTATGTGTCATTATAACACCTTTAGGAGTTCCTGTCGTTCCAGAAGTAAAAATCACGTACGCAATATCTGAAATATATTTTTTTTCAATAATGTCAAATGAATCACATTTTTTTAATGCTTCATTAATTCTGTCTTCATCCAATACAAAATTCACTTTAGCTTTATTCAATATTTTTAGTTGTCTTTCATATGGCTGGCTAATATCAATTGGTAAGTAGGAAAAACCGCTCATTAATATTCCTAGAATACCAACTATTTGATTATAATTTTTATCTATTTTAATCCCTATATATGGAACTTCAGCACTTGAACAATTATTAATAATATAATCTGATACCTTCAGAGCATCATAATAAAGTTTTTGATATGTATACTCTTTACCTCTGTATACTATAGCTATTCTGTCTGGATGTTTTATTGATTGTTCAATAAATCTATCTTGTATACGTCCCTTGATAGAAACATCTTTGTGGTTATTATAAAATTTTTCAAACGAAACTATATTTTTTCCTAAATTATTTTCCCATGAAAATGAATTTCCAGCAACTTCTGTAAGAAATCTTTCAAAACGCAAAAACATAGTATCAATTAGATCGTCATCAAAAATCCCTTCCCTTACATCCCAATTGATAGATAATGCTCTATCGGGATTCAATCCACTAACATCTTCGACTATTTGACAATCTACCCATACTTGAGGAGTCTTTGTTATTCCATACTTAATATTCAGACTTCTACTATCGTTCTGCAAAACACCTGTAAACACAAAGGGGGATATAAAATCTCTATTATTAGTTAATTTTTTTATATCACTAATAACATCGATACCAGAATAGTTCCTATGATCTAAATCATCTATTAACTGTTCAAAAATAGACCTAGAATACTCCAAAAAGCTTTTTGTTTGTTCAAAATCTACTTCAAGTATATTTACATCTGTAAATTCTCCTACAATATTTTTACTATCTAGTACCGGTATTCTATTTTGTATCGGTATGTTTAATAAAAATTTTTTGTTCTCACTCCATAAACTAATAATATAAGAATATGCGGAAAGAACAACAGATGAAAACGTTAAACCATATTTAACAGACTTTCTTTTTAATGATTCTAAGCAGGAACTATTTAAATAAAAAGTATAACGTTTGAACTCATTTCCTACACTCGTTTTTGGAGATAATCTTCCACTCCTCGGTAGTCTAGGATATGATGGGAAATTATTTATTCTATCATTCCAATATTTTTTATCTTCTAATATTCTATTATCATTATACTCACTAACTAAATCTAAATAATCAAAGAAATCTCCTTGTTTTTTATCCAATAATGCACCAGATAATAAAGCTTTTAGCTCTTTAAATAAAATTTGTACACTCCCAAAATCTACAAATAATAAATTTATAGATAAATGCAATATATTAAATTTTTTTGTTTTTACTACAATTCCTTTGAAAGATTTATTAAAAACTTTATAATCTGTATTTTTGAGTTCTTCACGTATAATAGATAGTCTATTCTTAATATCATGGTCTGTAGAATTAGAAAGATCAATCACCTCTATGTTATCAACATAATCGCAACCATTTATTATACATCTACCATTAAAAATGCTTGCTCGTAACATCTCATGCCTACTAACTAAAATTTTCCATGAATTTAGTAGTTTGTCAGTATCACAGTCTTCTAAAAATATTTCTAAATACCCTTGGCAATCTACACCTCCCCATTTTATATCATTTTGAGAGCCTATATAATAAGAATGCTGCATCGGTGTAAGATTATGCACCTTAATATTTTTACTATTGTCATCTATAACCTTTTTCATTAGATTTCACCTTCAAAAATAACATCGTCATTTAATTCTATCTCGTCTAAACATTTTTCTACAAAGTCTATTGGTGTAACAAATAAAAACACGGATTTTAGTTTTATATTTATAGCATATCTTTGATTTAATATCGAGATAAACTTTGTTGCATTAAGACTGTCTAAACCTCTTTCTAATAAGTTATCGTCTTTATTGATATCTTCATTTAAAATTTCGCACCAAATATCACAAACTATTTTCAATTTTATATCTTTCTTACTTTTCATAAAATTAGCCTATATCCTTTCTCATTTGCAACATAACCCACTTCGATATACTTTCAATAGCTTCAGTGTCAATTTCTCCGCCGATATCTTGAAGTGGAGACTCTACTTTTTGTAAAGAATGACCCAATCCTGGGAATAGCTTTATATCTACATTTTTATTTATTTTCTTTGCGAGCTCGACGCTCTCCACAGGATTAATCCATCCATCATTAATTCCATGTAATATAAGTACTGGTTTGCCAAACTTGCTAAAAATCTCTAAATCTCCATTCCATGAATCTAGAAAAAAATTTTCCACATAATTTGAAATGTTTAACGAATTATCTCCTATTAGTTTTGCAACGTTCTTCCAATCTTTATTTATGTTTATTACGCCATCTGAATTTGTATCAATTCTATCGTTAAACTTTAATATCCCATTACTCGCTTTCCTTAGTAGCATTGTACTAATTGCAAACGAAACAGAGGAAGAGTTTAATTCGTATCTCTCAAAATCAAAAACATTTACTAAGCCATCATTATCACTATCTATTTTTTCTAACTCCATAGTAACTAACTCTTCTAATATATACTGGAAGTAAGAATTCCAGCCTTTAGCAACACCTGATTGCAATATTAATCCATCTATCCCATCTACCTCTTTAATAATATTAGCTATTACTCTAACTCCTTCACTCCAACCATAAATATAAATCTTACCTACATCATTCCTATTTTTTAAATACTTCGTAATGCAAATAGCATCCTGTATTATTTTGTCAATTTGATAACCATAATTTTTGTTAAACCTAAATGTACTTACACCATTTCTTAAAAGTTCATCCGATATTATTTTAAAATTTTTAGAAACAATCCTGTTGGAATAATAAACTGTTCCATCTTTGTCGCTTTCTCCAGAGCCATGAATGAATAAGACTATATTTTTTTCACTATTTTTATCCTTAATATCATATTCTAATTGACCTGTTATATTTTTTTCAGCTCCCTTTATAACAATTTTTTCGGTACAAATATTTTTCATCACATTATCTCCTTCGTCTATAAAATATTAAATTTCATATTGTTTAAAAATTTTATATAGTTATTGAAAAGCGTTTCAATATACTCTTTTTCAAATAACTCTTCTACATAATCCCAAGAAATAACCATAGAATTTCTTATTAATCTAATATGATGATCTATTATTACTTGAGGTGTTTTACTAATAGCATAGTTTTCTGTAACAAATCCCTCCATAATAGTATCTTCTTCTATTACACTAGTCAAAACAAAAGGAGATACTATTTGTCCTAGCTTGTTTTGTTTTATATACTTAAATGACTCCATTCCATCATATTCAATAAATTCTAGTATTTCTAAAATAGAATTTCTAATATTTTTTAAATCATGGCAAAAATTTCCACTTTTTGTATAATTTAAAACTGCTATATTAGAAAATTCACCAATTATATCATTTTCATTTTCAATAATATTTTTTCTTCCATTCATAGTTAATATTATTGAAGATCTTTCTTCACCACTAGCTTCAGCTAAAAAACTAGCGTAACAGGTCGCAATATACATAGTCGGTGTGTATCCCAATAGTCTAAGTTTACTAAATATTTCTTTAGTTTCCTTTACAGTAAATTCATAGCAAACCCTTTTAAAGGTTACTTTTCTTATTTCTGAAAAATCTCTTTTATATTTCAATTCTGGGATACTATATTTTTTCATTTCATCCGAAAGATACTTATGATATTCTTCCATTTCCAAATTATCTAAATATAGACTTTCTTTTCTTTTATAAATACTGTAGTTAGTGCTTGCAATTTTTTTGTGTATATCTAAAAAATATCTATAAAATATTTCCTTGATTAGATTGTTGGCACTCCAAGCATCTAATACTATACAGTTGAATATAAAATACAATATATCGTCGCTATTTGAATCTTTATGTACATAAAAATCAAAAAGTGGCCAATCATAATACGAATATTTCTTATCAAAAATTAGATTTCTAATTTCATTATAATCGAGATTATTATCAAGTTTTTTTATTTTATATTTGTCGAATGTATCAAAAATTACGTACTTGTTAATATCAACAAAAAAACATCTTAACCCTTCATTTTCATAAATCAATTCATTTATTATTTTTTCAAGCCTTGATATGTCTATGTTGTTTATCTTGTACTCAATATAATAAGCACAGTTAGTCCCACCCAATTCACAATCTGTATCCATCCCCAAAATATATGACTTTTGAATAGGACTTAATTCTATTCCAGTATTAATATTTTTTAATACTTTTATAAACTGGTTTTTATTTTTTCCTATATATTCTCTAAAATCAGAAATAAATTTATTGCTTGTTCCATCCATAGCTTTATATTTTATTTTTTTATCATCTAGATATAATCTAATATTATTTTCTCTTAAATAAATTATATATTTTAAAACGCATACATCTGAGATCAATTCCAACCTCCTATTTTCTTATAGAAAAAATAAATTTAGCAAGTTCACTAGGAGTAGGTTTCTCAAAAATAGTTTTGATGCTAAGTTGAATATCAAATTTTTCATTTAATAGCTTAACTAATCTAACAACTTTAAGAGAATCTCCTCCTTCAATAAAAAAGTTACTATTACTCCTAATGCATTTTGTTGATAAAATTTTTTCAAATGATTTTATTACCTTATATTCTATGTCATAGCATTTGTTTTTTTGTACAATATTAACATTTTCATATAGAGTCTTCTTTATATTTTTATTAGAAGATATTGCTTCTATCTCAGCTTCATCTGAATCCAAAGTATCGATATAAATATTATCCCAATTATCGTTTTGAATCATTAAATCAATAATATTTTTATATTCATCAAACATTTTTGCAATAGTATTTTCTTCAAATAATTCTTTTATATAATCCCAAGATAAATATAATCCTCCTTTTAAAACAAACACTTGATGATCTAACCAAACTTGAGATGATTGAGAAATACTATAACTTAGGTTATCAATCCACTTTTCTTCTCTACTGTCATCAATGCCAATTCCACTAGTGAATACAATTGGCATTACTGATTCGATATAATTATTGATTTTTTTTCTTATTTTTCTTTCAAATTCAATTGAACTATATAACGAATGAGAGATATCATCTAGTAACTGATTCTGAACATCAGTGATTTTAGAATATAAACTTTCTCCACACTTTTCTTTAATTTCCAATAAGTTTAAAGTTGTAAAGTCACCTATCACCCCATCTATATCATTATGAAGTTGCTCTCTATTGAACCTCGTAATATTTAATGCAAAATGTTTGTTACTTGACCATTTCTTAAGTGTTTCACTATATGCAGTAATAAGTGCAGAACTGGTAGTGAATCCATATTTTTTACAAATCTCCTTAAAAATATTCCATTTATTTTCAGATAAATAAAAATATTTTCTTACAAATCTTACTTTTTTAACGTTTCCTTCATAATTTATTAATGGTAGTTTAGGATATTCTGGGAAGCTTTCAATTCTATCTTCCCAATAATTCTTATCTTCTATATATTTTTTTGTATGTCTCAGCTTTCCTAAGGCTAAAACATAATCTCTATAGCTTATATCAATATCCGGAATCAACTTTCCATCATACAACATTTGCCATTGTTTTAGCACATGAAACATACTCCAGCCATCAAATATTATGTTTTCAAACCTAACATGTAGTTTGACAATGCCTTTTTTTAGCTTAGTCACCCTAACATCAAATAAAGGCCATTTATCGTAATGTATTGTTTTATTATAAATTTCGTTTCTGATTGTATTGATTTTATCCAAAATTCTATCTTCTTCAGTATAACTTAAATCAAAAACTTGAATTTTATAATATGGAACGTTAGGCAGTATTTGTTGCTGTCCTTCATTCAATATTATAGCCCTCATCATATCATGTTTTATTATTAATTCATTAAAAGACTTTTCTAATTTTCCGATATCTATATTTTTCAACTCTACTTCAAAATAACAATTAGTAGATATACCGGTTAAATTATGTCCCCCATTCATTCCTATCCAATAGGCAAATTGTATGTCAGTCAGAGGAAAAGGCTTATGCCTATTATCTATATCCTTTAAAATCTGATTCTTCATTTCTTCACTATTGATATGATGTTTTTTCCTATTTCCTACTACAATAGATAGTTTTTCTATCGTCGGATTCTCAAAAATATCTTTTACTGAAATCTTAACATTATACAAACTGCTAATCTTTCCAACTATCTCAGTCGCCGTTAGAGAATCTCCACCAATAGAAAAATAATTATTGTCTACACCTATATTTTCGTTATTAAAAATATCCTTCCATATTTTTAGTATAGTAAGCTCCAATTCATCTTTAGGTTTTACATTATAATTAATTTCTAATTTTTCTTTTTTATTTTTATTCTTTAACTTATTTTTCAATTTCTTCCTATCAACTTTTCCATTTTTATTTAATGGAATGTCATCTACTTTATAGAAATTTGCAGGAATCATATAGCTTGGTATTTCATGTGATAAATAACTTCTTAATTTTTCAAAGGTAGACTTGTTTTCTTTTAAGTTAGCTATTATAAAAGTTATAAAATTAGAGCATTCTGTCCTTTTTTCACTGTTTATATAGAGGACTTCACAATCATTATTGTCAAAATCATCTGGTCTTACTTCGTTAAATGGCTGCTCATTTATTATATCTGCTGTAATAATAGGCAGTAGGTTATTATTTTTTAATTCATTACCAATAATAAGTCCATTAACTTTCAACACTTTTAGTACTCCTTCTATAAGAGTCTTTTTGGCATTACTTCTGTGAATCGAGTTTAAAACTATAGCAATATCAAAATTATCTTCATCTAAAGAAGTTTCTAAGTTATCATTTATACAAACATATTTAAATTTATTATCATTCTCCAAATCAGATAGATTATTTCTAAAGTAGATAGAACTATCAGCATAAATATACTCACTAATAAACTCTTTAAGCTCTTTAAAAATAGTAGTAGTAAGTTCACTATTTCTAGTTCCATATTCTAAGATTTTTATATTTTTTTTATTATTTAATCTTGCATAAGCCTTTATTGAATTTATAATGCTATTAATTGATTCTTCATAGCCTAAAAGTTCTTCTGTAAATTTTGACATATAGGATTTATTTGAATCTGAATAAAAGGCTTCTATAGGATCATTTTCTCCCGACAAAATCTTTATAAGCTCCAATTCTAAATCCTTTAAATAATTGCCTATTTCATTATTGCAACTATCTTCATTTATGAAAATCTCATCTTCTCTTAATGAATATTTTTCATTCTTAAATTCTAAATATTTTAAAGATAAAAGTTTATTTATCCAATTTTCAATTATAAATCTATTTCTTTTTGAATCCTTAATTTTATTATAAATATCAACAATTGAGTAGCTATTATTTACTAAATCAAGTTCAAAGCTTTTAAAGACATTTATAATAGTTTTGGCAACCAGATTATTTATTTTTTCATTTTGTGCCTCTATATCCTCATAACAGATTTCTTCTACTTCCTCAATAAAAGAAGTGTCTATTTTTTCTAAACATTTATTAATATTAAAGTTATCAGAATCCTTGTCAATTTTTACAAAGGCTACTAGATTTTTGCTGTTTACTTTTTCTATAAAATCAACTACTACTTTTTTAACACCATCAAATTTACTTATAGCATCTTCGATTTCCCCAAGTTCAATTCTATGACCTTTAATTTTTACTTGAGTGTCTTTTCTTCCAAGAAATTCAATAGTACCATCATTCCAAAATCTTCCATTATCTCCAGTTCTATACCATCTAAGTCCATCTTCTTCAAAATACTTTCTATTAGTTAGGTCTTCATCTCCATGATAACATTTAGCGACACCTACCCCACCAATTAAAAGTTCTCCCTTAACATAATTAGGGCATATTCTACCTAATTCATCTACTACTCTATAGACTTGATTTTTAAGTGGTTTCCCATATGGAATTGATATCCAGTCTTTTGGTATTTCTCTTGGTACATTTAAATAATTTGACCATATAGATGCTTCTGTTGCCCCGCCCATAGCTACAACTATAGAATTTTCTTTTTCGCTTATCTTATAAAATCTTCCTGGTAAGTCTTTTGCTATCCAATCTCCCGATAACATAACAATTCTAAGTGGTAAGTTTTTCTTTTCACCCTCTGCCATAGTTACGAGCATGTCAAAAAGTATAGGTACAGAGTCCCACACACTTACCCTATATTTTTCAATAATTCTAATCCACTCATCAGGATTACGATAATTATCTTCATTATTTGTTATTAGAGTTCCACCTACACCAAGTATTCCAAAAATATCATATACTGATAAGTCAAAGTCTATTGCTGATACCATAAGTAACGTATCATTTGAATTAATAGAATATTTTTCATTTAAATCATTAATAGTATTAATGGCACTTGTATGCATGATCTCAACACCCTTTGGCACTCCTGTAGTACCTGATGTCATTATTATATAGGCTGAGTCAAAAGGACTTACTTCTATAGGCTTATCAAGACCTAAGGATTTGTCTATAGCTTTGTCTAAGTCAATTAAAGAAACTTCTCCCGTATCTAGTTTGCAATTTTCTATTGTTTTATTTTCACTGATGACAAACTTTATACCAATTTGTTCGTATATTTTAGTTCGTCTTTCGCTAGGTTGATTTATTCCAACAGCAACATATGCCGCTCCAGAAAAAAGTATTCCAAATATAGCGTAAATTTGCTTGCTTGATCTTGGGAGAGTAATGCCTACATAGTCTCCCTTTTTTATTCCATTTTCCTTTAAATATCCTGCTACATTTAAGGATTTTTCATATAAGTCCATATAGGATATTTCTTCTTTAGTTTCTGAATCTATAATTGCAATTTTTTCTGGATTTTCTTTTACATTTTTTATAAATCCGTCATATAATCTTTCATCAGGAAAGTTTAATGGAAGAATTGATTGAAGCTCTTTTTCTCTTACTTGTTTTTGATTTTCTGATAGCACATCAAATTTGCCTTCCCAATTTTCTTTTTCTGTTAATCTTAAAAGTTGTTCTTCTAAAGAATTTAACATGTCATCTAACATTTTTTCATGGAAAAGTTCATCTACACTGTCCCAGCACAATACTAAATCTCCATCTTTTATATACGATTGGAAATCTAACCATACTCCTGGAGTTTGTGATACCATATATGTAATTTTGCCCAAAGCTTTCCTTGAAATTTCAGTTTCTAGTGGATAGTCTATGTTGCACGCAAAAACTACAGGTGCTACATTAAGGCTTGTACCCTGTGATTTTGATATATCCCTTTGAACTTGTACTCCACTATAAGATGAATGGCTAACATTGTCTATAAAGGTTTTGCTTATTCTATTCAAAGTTTCTAGGAAAGAAGTATCATTTTTTCTTTCATGCTCTACTAATAAGATATTTGTAAAGTCTGCCACCATATCTTTCATGTTTTCGTTTGAAAGATCTCTATTAAATAATGGTAAGTTTATAAAAAACTTATCTTGGTTAGTCCATCTTTCTAGAATTAAATCATATGCAGTTAATAAAACCATTGATGGCGTAGATTTATAGCTTGCTGCAAGCTCTTTTATTTTGCTCCACTTATCTTTTTCAATAACTCGTTTTCTTCTAGTAAATCTTGTTTCTTTGATTTGTTCAGGATCTTTTCTTAATGGTAAATTAGGTCTTTCTATTTCAAATGAGTCTATTTTTTCTTTCCAAAACTCTTGGTCTTTTTTATAAATTTCAGAGTCTACTTCAAGATTATTTATATAGTCTTTAAAGGTATAATTGTTTAGATTGTCTAATTCTTTTCCTAAATACAATTCTCCTAATTCTTTCAAAAGAATACTCATACTCATGACATCGGCAACAAGTAAATCTAAATCAAAGAAAATTTTATTTCTATTATGTGATAGATTTGTAAGTTTTAATCCTGCGACTTCTCCTATTTCTACTCTAAGTTTTCTATGAGATAAATTTTCTCGTATTTTATCTAGTCTAATTTTGGTTTCTTCTTCATCTAAATTAGACAAGTCAAAAACTTCAATTTCTTCGCTAAAAGGTTTATCTAATATTTCTTGTTTTCCATCTTCTGTGAATCTTGCTCTGAGCATTGGATGTCTATATTGAAGTTTATTCCATGCATCATTCAATCTTTTATAATCTATATCTTTTCCATCTATTTCAATATAGGCATGACAACCCACTCCACCTAGAGTTTGATCATCACTTCTGCCTATAAAATAAGAATATTGAACATCTGTAAGATTGAATGAATCTTTGCCATCATTTGATTTCTTATTATCTTTTGAATGTTTCTTAATAATTTTTGAATTAGCTACTAGATCAAACCATGAATTAAGTGTAGGCTTCTCAATGAGCTTTGCGAAGGATATTCTAAGTCCTTCTTTTTTAAGAATTCCTGAAAGTTGCATTACTTGCATGGAACTTAAGCCTTTTTCTATTAAATTGTCATTTTCTTTTATGTCTGATTTCTTCAAGGTATCTTTTAACCATTTTTCAATTATTAGTTTAATTTCTTTTCTCGCATCAAATTCCATGTTCTGCTCCTTTCACTCTATTCTTTTTAATTTATTTCTATCAATTTTTCCCAAAGCAGTTAGCGGCCATGAATCTATATATTTTATAGAATCTGGCAATTTAAATTCCGCTACATTCTTATTTGCTAGAAATGTCCTGATATCTTCTAATGAGAGTTCGTCCTTCTCATCTTTTAATATGAATACTCCTATTTTTTCTCCCAAAAGTTCATCAGGCACTCCTACAACTTGAACATCTCCTATATTTTCATTAGATAGTAAAATATCTTCAATTTCAGAAGGGGTGATTTTTTCTCCAGCCCTATTTATTGTTTCTGAAATTCTTCCAACTACCTGATAATTCCCATCTTTTAGTTTCCTTGCCTTATCTCCAGTTTTGAAATATAAATCTTTGTCTATACATCTTTTATTTACTTCTGGAAGCTTATAATAGCCATAAATTGTGTACGAACCTCTGACTATAAGTTCTCCGTACTCTTCATCTTTGACTTCTTCTCCGTCTTCATCAACTATTAACAATTCATCAAACTCACTTATAGGCTTCCCTTGAGTTGTAAATATAGTTTTACTATCATCATCTAAAGAAGTTGTCATAATCAGACCTTCAGCTATTCCAAAAATTTGTTGTAGTTTACAACCAAATTCTTTTTCTATCTTTTCAGCAAGTTTTTCTTCTAAAACTGATCCTCCAACTTGAAGAACCTTTAATGAAGATATGTCGTAATCATCTTCCTTTATAAAATCTATACATATATTTGCCATAGCAGGAACTAAGCCCGTTATCGTAACCTCCTCTTCCTCAATTAAAGGCAAAATTTCATCTGGACTTGTTACTGGGCATAGAACAACTTTGCCGCCTATAAAAAATGTTCCTAATATCCCTGGGCAACATAAAGGAAAGTTGTGAGCAATAGGAAGAGAAGCTAGATAAATACTGTCTTGATCCATTTTACATCTCTTTGCAGTTTCTTTCGCTACATAGATATAATCGCAGTGTCTCCTTGGTATCAATTTGGGTATACCAGTTGTGCCTCCTGATAAAAGTAATAATCCTATCTCTTTATAATTGATCTCTATTTGTTGAGATAAATAATCTTTATCATCAAGATTGTAAAAATTTTTATATCCTTGATTATCTCCAAGAATATAAACTTCAAAATCTATATTTAATTCTTCCTTTACTTCTCTTATCATATCAACATATGAAAAGCCAAGATATTTATCCTTAGCTATATATGCTTTTGCCCCTGATTTTTCTAATATTCCCTTTATTTCATTTTTCCTATGAGCTGGAAGTGATAATACTGGAATCAAACCAATCTTAAACATGGCAAAAAGGATAATAACAAATTCGTGACAATTAGGAAGTTGAAGAACGATTCTATCTCCCTTTTTAAATCCAGCTTTCAATAAACCATTGGCATAATGGCAAGCTTTTCTATTTAATTCTTGATATGAAAGTTCAACATCTCCATCTACTAAGGCAATTTTATCCCCATATTTTTTAGCACAATCTTCAATAAATTCTCCTAAGGTTATATGCGGCCACACTTGTTCATCATAAATTTTTTCTAATTTTTCTTTTAATTCAATGTTCATTATTTTTCCTCCAAGCATATTGCTCCGACATATTTGTCATCATAGTTTAATGACTTTAATCTACTTATTGTATTCCTTTTACTATCATTAATTTCTATAAATTCATTTCCAAAAGAAATTATTTCAATCTCTTTTAAATTCCTTACAAGACCAATACCATCACATTTAAGATAGGCTTCTTTTGCAGTCCAATATCTATAGAAACTGATTATGTTATTATCTATATTTATAATTTCATCTTTAGTAAAACAATTTTCTAATATATCCTTAAACTCAAATTGATAATTTATTTTTTCAACATCTATTCCTACTTCTATTTTAGAAAAAGCTAACAAGACCAAGTCTTCTGTATGGGATATGTTAAACTTTAATCCTAGAGTGTTTTCTACATAAGGCTTATTGTTTTTATCCCTCTTGACTCTTAAATCATTAATTCCTTTTTCGAGTAAACCTTTTAAGGTCAAATTAAGTATTGCCCTTGATGCTAGATAATTAATTTTTGCTATCTCTGATTTATAATCTTCTGATTTTATTATCTCCTCTTTAGTTAAATAAGGAAGTAATTTTTCTTCTAATAATTTATCTGTATAAGCCTTAATTAGTATTAAATTATTACTAGCTAATTTATCTTTTAAATCTTCTAAAGTAAGAAAATCATTAATTTTTCTTATTTCATATTCTTCAATTTTCATTTACTTTTATAAACTCTTTTATCTCTTCAATGACACTTTCAGGAGATGTATTGACAAACATATGCTTGCCATCGATATATCTATAAGTGAATTCTTTTGTGGTATAATCTTGCCACTTTATAAGTTCATCTAAAGTCATTTCTTGATCTTTATCTCCCATAAGACCTAGTATAGGTGATTCTAATTTCTCAAATTTTGTGTCTTGATAGTCTTCATCTATTACAAAATCTGCCCTAAGTGTTGGCAAAAAAATAGAAATTAAATCCTTATTGTCTAAAATTTCTTTTGGTGTTCCTTCATATCTTCTTAAGCCTTCTATAAATCCGTCATCATCAAGATGATAAATTGGATGAGGTTCTTTATATAATGGTGCTCGTCCTCCTGATATTATTATTCCTCTTGGATTTATGTAATCCGAATTTTTAATTCTTAATGCAAGTTCATAAACTATTTTTGTTCCCATACTGTGTCCAAATAAATAATAAGGTTTTCTAAAATTAAAATTTTCTTTCATATCTTCAAATAAATTATCCACTAAGATGTTAATGTCACTTATAGCATTTTCAGAAAATCTGTTTTCTCTTCCTGGATACTGGGCAACAAGTAATTTTATATCTTCAAACTCATCTTTCCATTTTCTAAAGGCAGACACTCCACCACCTGCAAACGGAAATATAACAAGACTAGCTTTAATATTGTTTTCGTCTAATTCTTTATTTAGCATTTCAAAATTTTTTGACATAAATTCACCTTTTAATATATTTTTTTGTTAGCAATAGCTAACTTTAATTCATTATATACCATTTGATAACATTTATCAATGAGTTTTTGAACTTTTTTGTAAAATAATTAAAAAAAATAGCATAAAAAACTTATTTAAAAGTTATCTATGCTATTAATTATAAGGTTTCATTAAAATGTTTTTTTAATTTTTTAAACGTTTCATCTGATATAACGTGTTCTATAAGACAAGCTTCACTTTCTGCTTGTTTAGGATTAACTCCAAGTTTAATGAATACGCTAGTAAGATACATATGTTTTTTATACATCTTTTCACAAAATTTTTTTGATTCGTCTGTTAAACGAATTATTTTATCATCTCCATAAGTTATCCTGCCTTTATTGTCAAGTTTTTTTAGCATTCTTGTAACCGTCGGTCTTTTGTAATCCAAATAGTTAGCAATGTCTATATTTCTAACCTCTTCATTTTCCAAAGATAAAATATATATGGCTTCTAAATAATTTTCTTCAGCAAATTCCCTGTGTAAAATAAATTACTCCCCCTCTTAAATTGTTAGTAACTAATAATTTAATTAAATAACTTTAAATATGATAATTTAAAATATTTTTTAATATCATACATATTATTATAGTTGTAAAAGTATCTATTTCAAAGTGATTTTTTTAATTTTTTAAAATTTAAGTTATCATAAAATAGTGTATTTTTATTAAACAAAAATAGCAAAAATAGCAAAAATAGCAAAAATAGCAAGCACAGTAAGTGCATATGCACTTACTAAAAATGGAATAAGAATACTACTATTATATCGCTTATTTTTTCCATTTTACTTGTTGGGGAATATCCCCAAACCCCTAATTTTATAATAATTAAATTCAGCAACAAACGCTTATAATAGCTTCAACGTAAACTTGAATATTATATCAAAAAATGATAAAATATAATCAATAAAAAATTAAATCAGGAGATTTCCAGACGAAATATATAGAATAAATTAAACCTGTAAGTCAAGTAATCCTACTTGAATTTACAGGTTTTTCTTTTTTATTTCGATTAATAAATTTATTAGGAAGAGGAACTTCAAGGAAGTTTACTACGAGCTCCATCTATATAATTATTATCACATAAGAAAGAGGGATTGAGAACAAAATGTAGTATTTTATTACTACAACTATAATATACGAGGAGGTTAAATTATGACAAGTAGATTTAGGAATAACGGAATCTATTTAATGTTATCTGATGAGGAGTTAGAATTGCTAAATGAAAAATATAAAGCATCTAAGTGTAAAACTCTTAGACAATTTATTATGAAATGTATTTTAGAAAAAGATATTTATGTATTAGATATGGATGTCTTTCGTGAAATGTCAACAAATATAAGTCGTACTTCAAATAATATAAATCAAATTGCTAAAAGGGTAAATACTACATCAATTATATATAAAGATGATGTAGAAGATTTAAAAAGCTTATTAGAAAATCAAGCAAAAGATATTTTCTCTATCCGTAAAAAAATATACTCTCTTACTAATTCTAATAGCATAAATACTGAGAAAGAATAATGGCAATTACTAAAATTCATCCTATAAAATCCACTTTAAAAGCAGCACTTGATTATATTATGAATAGTGATAAAACAGATGGAAAAATTCTAATTTCCTCCCTAAACTGTAACCCTATAACTGCTCATTTAGAATTCGAACAAACAAAAATAGAATGTAATTCTAAAGCAAAAGTTTTGGCAAGACATTTAATTCAATCTTTCTTCCCCGGAGAAACTACTGCTGAAGAGGCTCATCAAATAGGTATAGAACTATGCGATAAAATCTTAAAAGGAAAATATGAATATGTTCTTACTACCCATATAGATAAGGGTCATATTCACAACCATATACTATTTAATAATGTTTCTTTTGAAACTGGTAAAGCATATCAAAGTAACAAAAAAACTTACCACCAAATTAGAAATCATAGTGATGATTTATGTAGAAAATATAAGCTCTCTGTTATAGATGAAGATTATGTAAAATTTAAAGAAAAGTATAAAACCAATGGTAAATCCTACAAAGAATATATTGAATTTAAGAAAGGAAAATCTTGGAAACATAAACTTCAAATCGCTATTGATCATACTATTAATAAAGCAAATAGCTATGAGAATTTCTTAAAGCTTATGGAAGAATATGGCTATGAAATTAAACTTGGAAAATATCTTTCTTTCAGACATAAAAAACAAGGAGAAAAAGGGCGATTCATTCGTGCGAGGGAAACTACTCTTGGAAAAGATTATACAAAAGAGAAAATAAAAGAGAGAATTGAAAATAAGGTAAATGAAAATTACAAAAATAACAAAATTTGTTATGATAAAAAATCTTATAAGAAATTTGATAATATAATAGACATAGAAAGTAATGAAAAGGTTAAATCTTCTAGAGGTTATGAAATATGGGCAAGAAAACATAATATGAATACTATGGCGAATACCTTAAATCAGCTTAGAAAATACGGTCTATCATCTAGTATGGATTTGGAAACTAAACTCCAAGAGGAGGCTGTTAATAGGCAAGAAATCCTAAATAAGATTAAAGATGTTGAAAAAGTTATGAGCGAAATTTACGCAGCTATTGAAGACATTAACACTATAAAAATGAATAAGGTTATCTATAAAACCTATAAAGAAAATCCAAATGATAAAGATTTTTATAGTGAATATAAGCCTCAAATTATCGCATATGAAAAAGCAATAAATGCTTTAGAAAAGTGTCAATATAAAAATCCAAGTATAAAAGAGTTGTCAAAATTATATGATGAATACAAAAATAAAAAAGATATTCTTATGGATGACTACGCCAACGAGAATATCTTGATAAATGAATTGACTCAATTAAGAAAGAATACTGATAAGTATATTTATAATGAATTATATAAGTAAGGATCTGGTGTATCAGCTTCTCCGGTAGTGTGAAAAGTTTTGTGTATCAGCCCTCCTGATAGGATGTGGCTGATATTTTCAATATGACCCATCATTTTCCCTTAAAGACAACCAATAAAAAAATACAGGAGGCAGACTAAAACCTGCCCCCTATAATCTTTTACCTTTCTATGCTATTATCCTTTTTCTTCTTTTCATCCACTTTCATATCCCCTTTAGTCTTAAATTCCTTTAATTTCCCTATTGTTGATGCTTTTGCTTTAGTATGCTCTTTAGCTTTTAATAACTTTGCAGAGTATACTTTTAGACTTGTGTATTCCTTATTATCCTTTCCCATACTTTTCTTTTCTTTGCCAAATAGGTGTACAAAATCTCCTTTTTTCAAATTTTTTACTTGATTGATTTTGTCATTATAGGCGTAGCAGCTGATGAATTTTGCATTTCCTTTCTTGTCATTTTCAGCAATAGAAAAGGAGGCTACTTTAAAGTCCCTCCCATCTTTTGATTTTAAATCTTTAATTTCTATATCAGTTGCTATATTTCCATCTATATTTAATGTATCCTTTTCTTTATTATCTATATCTTTCATCTCTTTATCTCCTTGTTCTTGATTAGATTCTAAATTTTCTTTTAACTCTTCTTCGTCTATATATTCAATAAACTTTTCATCAATAAGACCCATAACTGAATCGTTCATATAATTATCATAGGCATTATTAAGAACATTTTCATTTTCTACTCCTGTTTCAAGAGATATAATACCTTTTACAAATTCTTTATGATTATATTCTGCTAAAAAATCTATTGTATTTTTCATGCTTTCAAAATTTGTATTTTCCATATTTGCTATTGTTTTTATATCACTTGCATATCTAACAGAATCCCATTCATACTTTCCACTTTCTTTATTAAACTCTACTCCTGTGGCTAAAATAAATTGCTTCCCGTCAAATAAGGTAGCTTGATTATCTTTCACATCCAATACCATAGTGTCTCCAAATTCAGTTTCAATTACATTTCCCTTTTTTATATTCATTTTTATTCCTCCATTTCTATTTTTATCTTTCTTATCTGTTAAATCTTTTATTTCTTCTTCCTTTCCATCACTAATAATAAATTGTTTTATTTCTTCAACTGTTGGATCATCAAATGTAGTCTGAATAAATTCAACTAATTTATCTTATGAATCGGCAAAATTTTTAATTCCATATTCAACTATATTGTTAATTATTCTATGAGTAGCACCATCAAAAGAAAAATTTTCTCGAATAAATTCATTAAAGCTATATCTATCAAATTCCATATCCTTTTTCCTCTAATAATCTCATTTAAAGTTTTATCTGCCACATGGTTCACTATTATTTATTTCTTTTATATTATTATTTACTGCTAAATTCCCCTTATATTCCTTTAATTTATCCATAATAGAATTTTTTTCTTTCCTTTCAAAATCTCCTATTTCCTGCACTTTACTATCTCTAAAGTCAGCATCATTTCTATCTATTATTCCATCTAAATCCATATCTTTAGATAATGGATCATAAAAGTTGCCATCATCATCTATTTCAAGTCCCATTACTTCTCTCAGTTTTTCTTCATTTACTGATACAAGCTCACTAAAATCCCAAAATCCAATAGATGTCTTTATCTGTACTAGCTCTTTTAAATCACTTGCATCTAAGGGATCATAGGTGTATTGAAAGCTGTCAATTAGGTTCTTATCTACATAGGTGTTCATCTTGTAATTTATTAAATCTAAACTTACTTGTATTTCATGTTTTTCATCTGGTGTAGTTGTATAAGCTATTCCTATATCTGTTAAGTCAGGAAATATAGTATCAAAGTCCTCTAACCTGTTTTCTTCATCATATTCTCTGTTAAGGAAGTCTATCAATTCTTCCTTTACTTCTTCTAGTAATGGATTATCTTGACTTATATCTTCACTTTTTCCCATATCTAGTAAATTATTTACTTCTGCAAGTCTTAGTGTCTTATCCTTTAAAAGTTCAGCTTGTGGAAATGTCTTTTGTATTTCAATTTTGGCTGTTTGAAATTGCTCTTCTGTATCTTTTAGTTTTGAAATTGTATTTTCTAATCTTTCTGGTAATTTATCTAATACATTATCCATTCTTGTTATATTACCTATTTCATCTAATCCAAACTCTCCTCTATATTCTCCCTTACCTTTTAATATAAAGTTATATTTATTGAAAAAAGAATCATATTTTATGGATAAATCAAAATTTCTATATTCACCTATTTTTTCTCCATCTTTATCCATTTCCCTATATATTTTAACTCCCTTAATTTTGTTCAACAAAAACTCTCCAGCTATTTTCTTATCTATATACTTCTTTCCGTCAATAATTAGAGAGGTAAATTTATTATCTTCTTTTAAATTTTTATCTACTTCTCTATAAGGCTCAACATTTTTAATATCTTCCTTTAAGTTCTCTATCCTTTCTTTTAATCTTTCTATTTCCTTTGGATAAAATTTAACTACTTTATCTTCCAGCTTGTAAAGATTTGATTTAAAATTGGACTCTAGCATTTTAAGTTTAGAAACTTCAACATCAAGGTCCATCTTCTCCTTTATTAATGGATTTCCTGTTGCAAGAGCTTTGATTTCGGCATAGTTTAATGTGGCTTCGTCTACATCTTCTGCAACTCTTACAGGAGTCTTTGACGTCATAATTTGGGAAATATATTTTTGTTTATTCTCTAAGGTTTGGAAAAGGTAGGCATCAAAAGTATTTTCTGTTACATATCTAAATATATGGACTTCCTTATTCTCATTTCCCTGCCTAACAATCCTGCCTGCCCTTTGAGAAAGATCAGCAGGTCTCCATGGTATATCAAGATCGTGAATTGCAATTAGTTTGTCTTGGGCATTAGTACCTGCTCCCATTTTCTGTGTTGAACCAAGTAAGACTCTTATTTCTCCTTTTCTTACCTTATCAAAGATAGCGTCTTTTTCCATATTGTTTTTTGCCTTATGAATAAATTCTATTTCATTTTCAGGTACTCCCATATCTATAAGTTTTGTTTTAATATCATCATAGATATTAAAATCACTACTTGGTGTAGACATATCACAAAATATCAATTGAGCAGATTTTTTATCTTTATATTTATCCCAAATGCTAAATACATTTTTTATACAGGTATTTACCTTACTATTAGGATCATCAGGAAGTAAAGGATTGATTAATCTTTGATCTAATGCCATCTTCTTCCCATCATTAGTTATTAATAGCATATTATCAACACTTGAATCTACCTGCTTATCACGAACCTTATCTGCTCTCTCAGAAAAAGTTTCAAGAATTTCTTTTTGTTCTTCGGTAGGCTTTGTTTTTATAGTTTCATAATGGGCAATTGGTGTAGGAAGATTTAAAACATCAGCTGTTTTAATATCCATAAATCCTTTTACAGTATTCATAAGTTCAGGAAGATTATAAAATTTTGCAAATCTGGTTTTGCTCCTATAACCATTACCCTCAGGATTTAATTCTATTGCCGTTATTGTTTCTCCAAAAGTAGACGCCCAAGAATCAAAATGTTGCAATTTCATCTTTTTTAATTCATCATACTGTAAATATCTCTGCATGGTATAAAGTTCAGCCATACTGTTGCTTACTGGTGTACCTGTGGCAAATACTAATCCTTTATTATTAGTTATTTCATCCATATAGCGGCATTTCATAAGCATATCTGATGATTTTTGTGAATCTGTAGAAGTAATTCCTGCTACATTCCTCATTTTAGAAAATAGATAGAGGTTTTTGTAGGCATGGGCTTCATCTACAAATAACTTATCTACTCCCAGTTCCTCAAAGGTTACAACGTCATCTTTCTTATAATCAGCATTTAGTTTTTCTAACTTTGTCTCTAATTTTTTCTTTGTTTTTTCTAATTGCTTTACAGTAAATCTTTGATCCCTTTCTCTTTTATATTCATCTATATAGTCAATGATTTCATCAATTTGACCTTGCAATTCATATTCTTGTCTTTCTTTTGATATAGGAATTTTTTCAAATTGACTGTGCCCTATAATAACAGCATCAAAACTTCCTGTAGCAATACGACTACAAAATCTTTTTCGTCTATCTGGTGTGAAGTCTTTTTCTGTGGCACATAATACATTTGCTCCTGGATAAAGTTCATTAAATTCTCTTCCAAATTGCTCTACAATGTGGTTAGGAACAACAAACATTGACTTATTACTCATACCAAGTCTTTTTGACTCCATGGCTATACCTATCATTTCAAAGGTTTTTCCTGCTCCTACTTCATGGGCAAGTAAAGTATTTCCACCAAACAAACCTCTTGCTATGGCATCTTTTTGATGTGCTCTTAATTCTATTTCAGGATTCATTCCTTCAAAAGTAAGATTAGATCCGTCATATTCCCTTTGTCTTATGGAATTGAATCTTTCGTTATAATCTTCTACTAATCTATTTCTTCTTTCCACATCATCAAATATCCAGCTTTTAAATTCTTCTTTTATCATCTCTTGCTTACTTCTTGCAAGCATTGTTTCTTTTTGATTAAGCACAGATTTTTTCTTTCCATCACTGTCTTCTACTTGGTCAAATACCTTAGTATCTCTTAAATTTAAAGTATCTTCTATCAATTTGTAGGCATTTACCCTATTTGTGCCATAGGTAAAAGAAGCAAGGTCATTGTCCCTATCAGAGCTTTTTCCTTCAACTCTATATTCTCCTGTAAAGTCAGAATACTTAATATCTATATTCCACCTTGATGAAACTGGTGTTTTCAACAAATCAAACATAAATTTTTTGTAATCTTGTTCCGGTATCCATGTTGCACCCATTCTAACTGTAATCTCACTTGCATCTAGTGCTTTAGGCATTACTTCCACTAGCTTTGCTTTTTGAAAATGTAACTCTTCTAATTCTTTTTTTAAGAGTTTACTATCCTCTAGATTTTCTTCCTTTCCTAACTCTTTTTCGATGTTTTTAATATAAGAGTCTACAACTTCAATTTTATCTCTTATATTTCCTGACAAGTATTCATCAGCACTTACGTAAGGTCTTGAAAAATCTCCTAGCTCATTAGCAGACTTAAATGGATTTATATCATTAGGTTCAAAGGAATCTAAATTTAAAAATATTTCTCCCTTTAATTCTTCTATTAATTTATCTCTTGTTTTTCCTGTCAATTCTTCCATATAATCAAAATTTATTTTACCTTTTTGACTAATAGAGAGTACCAGAGCATCTATTGCCCTATCTGTATGATCTATTATTACAGCTTTTTTTATAGTTCTCTTGTTAAAGATATCAGATTTTCCTATAAAGTTGCCTTCTTTATCTAATTTCTCCAAAGTTGAAATTAAAGAAAAATTGGCATCTTCTCTAAATAACTTTTTATTGGTTTTTGAATTTAGTCTTCCATGTTTGCTATTGAAATCATCGTAGAATTTATTTAGATTTTCTTGTTCTTTTTTTATCTCTTCATCTGAATAGTCTTCTTTTTGATAGGTTATAACTTTCCTTAGACTTTCATTTAATCTTAAATATTCTTTTACCTTATCTTTATCCTTTTGGTTTAAGGATATTCTTTGCATAATTGAATTTTCTCTAAAATATATTTCATCATCCACTAAAGCAAAAGAATAGTTTTTAACACTATCATCAGCTGGTATTGTTTCTTCTCCTAAATCATCATTTATTTGAGCTTTTTCATACCTACCTTGAATATTTTTAATAGCTTTTTTTAGTCCTTCTTCTAAAGAAATATCTTTATTTTCAATACATGCAAGGCTTGTCCCAAATCTTGACGGTATTTCTTCCATAGTCCCTATTACCATCTGAGGATTATCTACAAAGTATTTATTATATATTAGTCCTTTTGCATCTTTGTCTAGCTTTATCCAGTCTTCATCTATCTTTAATAGCCTATCTCTCTTTTTAAAAAAGATTATATCTGAAGTTACTTCTGTTCCAGCTACCCCTTTAAATGTAGTATTTGGTAGTCTTATTGCTCCTAAAAACTCTGCTCTTTCCGATATATATCTTCTAACATCTTCACTTTTTTTATCCATTGTTCCTGAAGATGTTATAAAGGCAATGATGCCGCCATCTCTAACCTTATCTAAAGTTTTAGCAAAAAAATAATCGTGAATTAGAAAGTTATTTCTTTCGTACTCACGATCTGCTACTTTAAATTCTCCAAAAGGAATATTTCCTATGGCCACATCAAATAGGTTATTAGAAAAATTGGTTTCTTCAAAGCCTTTTATTTGGATATTGGCATTAGGGTAAAGTTCTTTGGCAATTTGTCCACTAATGCTATCTAATTCAACTCCATAAAAGTTTGACTCTTTCATTTCTTCAGGTAGATTTCCTATAAATCTCCCTGTCCCAGCACTTGGTTCTAATATATTTCCTTTTTCAAATCCAAGATTAGAAAGACTTTCATAGATAGCGTCTATAACTACTTTCGGCGTATAAAAAGCTGTTAGGGTTGATCCTCTTGCCCTATTATATTCTTCCCCAGTTAGATTTTCTTTTAAAAAATTTCTTGCATCAAGCCATTGACCTTCCTTTTCTTCATCAAATACATCAGAAAGTCCTCCCCAGCCGATATATTTTGCCAAAATTTCCTGTTCATCTTTTCTTGCACTTCTATTTTCTTTTTCTAAAGCCTTTAAGACATTTATAGCTTCAATGTTGTTTTTTAACCTCTGTGAAGGTGGTAGGTTTTCTTCTTCATTAATAATTTTATAGTTTTCTAAAGAAACTTCAGAAACCCCTTCTATATTTTCTCTATCAGTCTTTTTGTCTTTTTTAACTTCTTCTTCGTTATTATTGTCAATATCTTCAAAGCTGATTTGTTCTACTAGTTCCCCTTTATCAATAAATTGTTTTTCTTTTTCACTAGATTTATATACTTCTAAATCAAAATTTTTGTAATCATTAAAAAGAATTGTTTCACTTCCGGTAATAAAACCATTCATTAGTCCTGTGCTATCTTCTAGTTCTATAGTTTTAGGACTTGTATTATCGTTAATGGCGGTTATAGTGTATTCTTTTCCTTTGTATCTAACACTCATACCTTCTTTAAATGGATTTTCTTCTTGCCTTGTTCTATCATTTTCTATTTGCTGATTTAAATATCCATTTAAAAGCACTTCTCTATGTTTGTCATCAAGTAAATAAGGTAAGTTACTTAATATGTCTTTATAACTTTTATATTTTATAGCTTGATTAGAATTTAAAATATATCCATTGTATCGTAAATTTTGTCTTAGAGTTTTTTCTTTTATATCTAGGATTAGCTCTACATCAAAGCCTTCTTTTCCATCTATTGTCTCCTTAATACTATCTGGGATTTTTAATAGTCCTTCTTCTATTTTCTTTGATAGTAGTAAGTATTCTTCATTTTGAGGATCAAAATAGTATTCTCTTTTTTCTTTGATATCCTTATCTATTAACTTGGAAATAACTTCTTTTTTATCTCTTATTTCTTCAATTTTTGATTTTTCTTCTTGCGATAAATTTATATTAAAAGTAATTTTATTTTCTTCATTTATATGTGCTAAATTTTGATATGCTCCATTGATTTCAAGATTTTTATTAAAAACATATATATCATTATAATAATCTGGAAATTGCTGATTAAAGCTTTGAACATCTATATCATAGCCTTCCTCAAATTTTGTAACTTTATCATCAGTAATTTCAAATAAACCTTCCCTTTCCAATTCTAATACATCATTTAAATTTGTAAGGTTTGCTTCTTTAATTTTGGCAGTAATTTCATCAAACAAACTGTCTATTTTTTTGCTATCTTCAAAAGATTTCCCTTTATATAAAGTATAGATCTTTCCTTGTGAGTTTTCCTTTCTTGGATAAACTCTAATTCCTGTCTCTTCTAGTTCTATATCCTTTGTTTTCTCTTTATCTACTAAAGCGTAATAAATTCCTACTTTTACTGCTATTTTATCTTCTACAATCTCTTTTGTTAATTTTTCTTCTACTTCATTTCTTAATACTTCTAAAGCTTTTAAATCGCTTTCTTTAAAGGAATGTGAGAATAGTTTTAAGTCCTTATCAAAATAGGCATCATATGAATAATATGTTATTTGATTATGGTTATTATCATATCCACTGGAAATATTTTTTATTTTTAAATATTTATTATCCTCTGTTCTAACTATATCTCCCACTTTTATAGAGAGTATCTCCTTATCATCTTCTATATTGTTTTCAAGTGAATTATATAAATACTGTCTATATCTATTTTGGGTTCTAAGACTTAATTCTTTAACCTTATCTATTGACTTCATATCATCTGGAAGATTTCCTTGCTTATCGGCAACTTCTCTCATGATTTTTGCATATTCTCTTTGGAATACAGAGTTAAAACTTGCTAAGGTATTATTTCCTAAGTTTTCTCTTGCCTTTATAATTTCATTTTCTAAAACTTTATCCTTAACTAATACATCAAAAATTCTATCTTCAATTTGATTTATTGAAATTATTTTTTCATCTATCTTATTTTCTTCTATAGTTTGATTAAGTTCTATCTGACTTTTTCCTATTTGTTCATAAAGAAATTCAAAGTCTCTTTGGTTGATCTCATTTCCATCACCTATGTCTATCTTATAGTGATCAACTATTTTCCCATCTACTATATGGTTAAAATAGAATTTGGAATACCCCTCCCACTTATCAGTCATCTGCCCATATTCATCTTCTCCTAAGGTCTTATTATGAAGTCTTATCTTTTCATCTATTTCCCTTATTTCATCTAATAATTCTTTAGTCAGCCTTTGTCCTGCATAATCTTTTTCTATTAGACTTGAACCCTCATTAAACTCAATTATCCAATAATCATCTTTTATATGGCTATCTAAATCAAAACCTATATTCTCTTTATTTTTATTAGTATAAAATTCCTTAAATTCTTCAAACCCATTTACTATATCATCATCTATAACTTCTTTGTTAGAATTAACTACAATATTTGGAATATCATCATATCGACTTTGACTTTCTAAAAGGTAATATTCTCTTCCTTCTATTTCTTCCTTTTCTTTAATATAAAAAGTGTCATGTATTCCCTCAAGAATAATTCCATCGTCTAACTGGTCTAATGGTATATCTAATTGTTTTTCAAAGGCTATGGAATATATTTCTTCTTTTAAAAAGTTTGGTATAAATTCATCATAAATGATAAGTTTTCCATCATCACCTATACTTGCTACAGACTGTCCTTGATAATAATATATAGAACTATTATTTGTTCTTTCTATATATACATCATTATCAGTTGGAGGCAAATCATCTTGATAATTTATATACTCCTGGCTTTCTTTTTCTGTTTTATTTATTTCCTGATCTGTTTTTTTCTCCCTATTTTCTTCAAAACTTTCTTCATCTATATATCTATTCTTTTTAATAAGGTCATTAATTCTTCTTGCAACATTAGACCAAGATAGTAGTATTTCTTTTGCATTACCTTTATTATATTTTATTCCCTTCGCATCGTGCCACTCACCACTTTCTCTTGCAGCAGATAGTGCATGAGAACTTCCACCTACGCCATATTCATTTTTCAAGAAATCTGCTTGTTCTTTTAAATCATGCTTTTCAGTAAAAAATTCATATATTCTTTTCTTTCCATCAGAAAACCCGCTTCCTCTTTTTAGGCTTTCATCTATTTCATCTTGTGTTATAAAACTCTGAATAGGTGCAATATCCTTTAAATTTGACCTATATAATTTTCTTTCTATTTCTAAATCATTGATATCATTATAGATTCTAGATAATTTATAATGATGAAATCTTAAAATATCAGGATTAATCTTATATTCTTCTAAAAATACCTCGTATTCTTTTCTGAGTTTATTTATAAAATTTTTATCTTCAAGTTTTTTCCCGAGATTTTCTTTTTCATCTAGGAAACCTCTTCCTTTTATATCATTAAGACTCGCTAGATATCTGTCCTTAGTTTCATCAGTAAGATCCCTCTTTAAATACAATAATTTTTCTGCTATTTTTTCTCTTTCATATGTGGCACTTTCTATAACCTCAACATTGCTAGCAAATTCTCCTCTATCTAATAAATTATTAATATTATTAGCTAAATCTTTCCAAGAAACTATTTGCCCTTCTCTATACCTTGCCTCATCTCCATCTTTAAAAATTGCTCCTTCCTTTCCAAACCATGCAGATATCTTTCTTCCTTCAATTTCAAGACCATTGGCTCCCCTATATATTTCTTTCAAAAAGTTTGCCTGTTCTTCTAAAGATTTACCCTTAGAAAATTCTGCTATTACCCCTAGTCTTCCATCTTCATGATTTCCTCCATGTATTAAAAATGTATCTATTTCTCTTTGACTTATTGGATTTGAGAAGGATATTTGCTCTCCCTGATTTTTAGCAGAAAAAAAGGAAGTAGACTCTACTTCCTCATTTTTTAGATTAGGATTATCTCCCTTTCCCCTATTTCTTGTAGGGTCATATCCATGTTCTTCTTCAATCTCAGATATTTCAGATAGTCCTCTTCTTTCAGTTCTTCTGTCAGTCCCCAAGTTTCCATCATTTTGACTTCTTCCCTCGTGATAAAGTCCTCTATCTCTTTTTCCTTTGATAGAAGATGATCCATCAATATCCCTTGCAAATACATTATCTGATAATCCTCTTCTTTGTTCTCCTTGAGAAAGTTCAATCTCATCCTTCCCCATCTGTTGAGTTTCTTTAAATCTATTTCCTTGGGAATTGCCATATTGGGTACTAGGACTTCCATTCCTTCCTCCAATTCTTTCATCTTGTATGTCCCTCCCTGTCTCTCGAAGGAATTCTCCTTGACGATTGGTGTGTAAATCCCCTCCTCCATGAGGTATTCCTTGCCTGCCAATGTTACTTTCTCTTTCATCTTCCAAGCCTCCTTTAAAATTTATTTCACCGTTTATATCAGAACTTAATTTATTATAACGCTCCTTAAGTTCTTTTGTCTGCTCCAAATCTTTTCTTTCTTGAATTTTCTCTAAAATTTCTAATCTTTTTATTTCCCTTCCCAAGTCAAGTAAGATATTTTTACTTATGTTAGAGCTTATACTTAATACTTTGTCTACGTCCGAACTTGATATTTTAGACAGTAAGGACAAGTTTTCTTCTTTTAGCTGATATGAAATCTCCATTCTCTCGCTTATGGAAATTTTTACGGATTCTTTTAACAAATTAAAAAGGTCTACCTTTTGAATGCTTTTTAAACTTTCGTCAGATAGACTTTCTATAATTTTATTGAATTTTCCTCTAACATTACTTTCTACTAAGGCATCAATTTTATCTTCTTGGCTTAATAGAAGATTACTATCTTTTTCTTTAAACTTATCTATCAGTTCATCTAATAAGTTTAAATGCTTTTTGCTATCATATTTCCATAACTTTACCTCAGAAATACTATGATTAATACTTACCGTTTGCCTTATGTCGAAGATATATTTTATCCTTCCACTATCTATATCTAAAAGTGGTATTCCTTTTTCGCCTCTTTTAACGCTTCTACCTATACTTTTCCAATAATCAAATTCTGCACAGGCTGTTGCTTTTGGATCCATATTGTATATAGATATTTGATGTATATATGGATACTTATAGTTATTGCCTGATACCTTTAAATATTCCTCATATTTTTTTATATCTTTCTTAAATTCTTCTTTTGCAAGATAGATTGATCTGCTTAAATCTACTATATCATATCTTGGCATTTTATCCCTCCTCTTTATAGTGATAAAAATGTACTATATTTTTATACCTTTATTTATTAAACTTTATTTCTTTCTATTTTTTTAATTTCTGTAAGCAAAAGATAACTTTAAAATGTCATTTACGCTATCTTTTTATTGCAATAAAAAAACGATTGAAATTTTTTACTTTTCAAATCGCTCTAACTGCCTTTATTCTATTGCTTCCAATCCAACATTGCCTTTTCTAACTTTGAAAAATTGCAATTTGCTCTTCTTATAATTCCTGTTTTCTTTTGATTTTTGTATATTTTTTCTACCTTTATCAAGATCTTTGTTTTTATTTTTAAACAAAAAGCATATTCTTTTTGAAATAAGTCTTTATATCTAATATCCTCAAGTTCGTTAAAATCAATTCTTTCATAACAATCAGTCGGTACAGGAATCATTTTCTTAATATCCAATATAGATAATATGTGCATTTTTTCTCTATCAGAATAATATTTGTAGATATCTCCATCTATAGTAATACTATTATCGATCACTTCATAAATCAAAAAATGCTCATCAGAAACATTCTTCCATTTTTTATGTTTTTCCTTTGCAGAAGAAATTGGAATAAAATAATTATAATTTTCTATACCAACAATAATTCCAACAAATGGTTTTATACTGTTTCTATACGATGGATTATAATAAACTTCTGAATCTGCTTTATTTAGATATTCAAGGTAATCAGAGTTTACAGTATAAAATCCATATTTTATAACTTCTACCATTATTTTCTCCTAAAAAAACAGAGAGGTTTAATCCTCTCTGCTTGCTTTAATGCTTCACCTTTGGGATATAGGTAGTGAGACACCTTCTTTAATGCTCCACCTTTAACGGTAGTGGGACACCATCTTTATCTGATAAGAGTATAACATATATTCATAGTAATATCAAATAAGTAAATTTCCTAATGCCTACTCTTTTATCACTTATATTATACCCTATTTCTTTCATAAATCACTCCTTTCTTCATTCCTATAACCGTATTCAATTTTTTATAATTAATTTACTTATAATATTTACCTATGGTATTTTTTATTTCTTCTTCAATTTCTTTTAAAAAATTCTCTTTATTTTCCTTACCCTTTGCTATATCACTTAATCTCATTTCCCATTTTGCTGTTGTCTTTGGAGATTTAAACTCATCTATAACTATAGTCACTAGGTTTAATCCCTTTCTAGTTGATATTAGATTTTTCTTTTCTCTTTTTATATAACCTTTGTATATCAAATTTTCTATTATTCCCGCTCTTGTAGCAGGAGTACCAAGTCCTTTTCTCTCAACTTCAACATCCTTAACTAATTCATCATTCCCAGCTATTTCCATTGCTTTTAAGAGTGTGTCTTCAGTGAAGTGTTTGGGTGGTTTTGTATATTTCTCTTTTATATCTTTATTTTCAATATATAAAAAATCTCCTATTTTTACATCGGGAAGTTGTATATCTTCTTTCTTCTTTGATTTATATTCTTCTAAATATTTTGTAAACCCTTCTTCTGCAATTATTTTATAAGTGTTTATAAATTCAAACCCGTCAAATTCAGCCACTATCTTTGTTGTATTTTCTACAAGTGGATATCCAAAACTTGCATAGAGTTTATTTGTTATAAGTCTATATACTTTGGCTTCACTTTCCGGAAGATCTGAAATATCCTTATTTAACGAACTTATCGTTGGAATTATTGCATGATGATCTGTAACTTTTTCAGTATTAAAAACAACCTTAATTCTTTCTGTATCAAAATCATTTTTCCCTATAATATTATTTACAGTGCTTTCTATCATGTCTACTGTCAAATATCTTGAATCTGTTCGTGAATAGGTAATATACTTCTTTTCATACAGGCTTTGGGCATAATCTAGGGTTTGTTTTGCACTGTATCCAAAATACTTATTACATTCTCTTTGAAGTGTTGTTAGATCAAAGGGCAGATTAGGCTTTGTAATCTTTTCTTTTTTAATTACATCGGTTATTTCAATTTTTTCTCCGATTAAATTTTTAAGCTGCTCTGCCACTATCTTGTCATCAATTCTATCTGTCGACAGTGTAAATCCATTCATAGAAATCTCCACTGTATAATATTTTTCTTTTTTAAAACTATTTATCTCATCATCTCTATTCACAATCATTGATAAAGTTGGTGTTTGTACTCTGCCTACACTATAATTTTCATTATATAGACAGGAGTAAAGTCTACTTATGTTCATTCCAACAAGCCAATCAGCTATGGCACGAGCCTTAGCTGAATCAAAAAGATTATCATAATTACTTCCATCTTTTAAGTTGCTAAATCCTTCTTTTATGGAAGAGTCTTCCATTGAGGAAATCCAAAGACGTTTCATTTTCTTCTTACAATTTGCCATCATATATACAAGTCTAAAGATAGCTTCTCCTTCTCTACCAGCATCACAAGCATTAATAATGGTGTCAACTTCATTACTATTCATTAGTCTTTTAAGAATATTAAACTGTTTTTTAGTTGTCTTCGTTACCTCATACTTGTATTCTTTTGGGATAATAGGTAAATCTTCAATTCTCCACTTCTTATATCTTTCATCATACACATCAGGATTTGCCATTTGTACTAAATGTCCAACACACCATGAAACAATATATCCATTCCCCTCATAATATCCATTATTTCTATTTTTTGCTCCTATAACTTTTGCTATTGATGCTGCAACACTTGGTTTTTCTGCGATTACTAATTTCATTTTTCCTCCTTTAGTTTTTTAATAAAAAAATGAGAGATTAAATTTTCAATCTCTCATCTTTTTATAGCTCTACTGATTTTTTATTTTTTCTATAATATTTATTCCATTATCTATTACATCTTCAAACTTTATGTCTCTAACATAAAGATTTTTCTTCGAATAAGAATTCCATCTGTATAAAAAAGCTTGATCCGTTTTTAGCATTCTCATTAAACTTATGATTTTATCTATATCAAATTCTTAATTATACAATCAATCATTTCAACTTAGCTTTACTTATATATTAAGTTTGTGCTGTCGTTTTGTTCATCGTTTTTTATTAAAGTTCCAGAATTCTAATTGTACTTTTTTTATAAATTTACACGATAATTGAGTTTATTGTTGTCCTTAATCTACTGCTTAAATCATTGAGAAGATTAAAATTCATCTTCATCTGGAATAATTTCTGTATCTTCCTTATCTTCAAGATCATAATCCTCCCCCTTCAGATTCATAATCATCTTCTAATTCATTATAATCTTGCTCATCTTCAAAACTTGCTTCTTCATTTTTTTTATAGATTTTGAAGTAATATCCTGCACCCATTACACCAACAATAATTAAACCCATAAATAAATAAAGTCCTACCCCTGATTTCTTTTCTTCTTTCTCCTCTTTCTTCGGTTTTTCCTCCACCGGTTCTTCTTTTTTCACTACTTCTTCTTTTGGCTTTACTTCACTTTCTCCTTCAATCATATTTAGTAGATCTTGTTCTCCAACTTCTGTTAGTAATTGTACATTTTCTTGATTTTCCGAATGATCTACAATGAGGTGCATAGTTTTTCCACTCTTTGTTTGAAAGGTTAAAAATTGTCTAACATCTATTGGATTTTCCTTTTTTTCATCTCTTGATGTTTGATCTTCTACTTTCGGTGTAATATCCTGTCCATTTTTATCTACATTTTCTATAACTGTTCCTCTTGCCTTATTTTCTTTTGTAGCTAATGGATTAATTGCTTTAATATTGCCACCTTTAACAAGTTTAGATGGCTTTTCTTTTTTATCTACTTGCTCATTTTTTATGTTATTTTCTTGTATTTTCGGCACTTCCTGATAAGGAATTTTTTGACTCTCATTAGATGGTTCATATATATCTTCATCAAATAAGCTTTCTAATTCTTTACTTTTTTCTGGCAAATAAATATCATTTGACTGATTTTTTATTTCATTATCATTGCTCTTAGCTATGGATATGCTTGGCATACTTAATAGTAAAAGGAGTAGCACTAAGGCTACCCCTAATCTTTTTTTCTTCATAGTTATCTCCTTTTCTTACTTTATATTCTTAAAGACATAAACTGCCTTTCTGCTATTATCCCATTCTATACTTTGATCTTTTTCATCTCTTATATCCCCACAGCTTGCATTAAAAGCTTTAGCTATATTGGAAATAGATGCGTGAATTCTTCCATTTATAATTACAGGTTTAGTGTCAGAATGATAAATGTTTCCTTGACTATCTTTCATAACACCAGTATCTATATTTAATCTTAGAGTTTTTTTAGGTAAGGCTGTATTTTCTTTATTTGAAAAAATAGCCTCTCTCTTACTATCATCATATTCTACATTAAACCCAAGAGTATAGGCTGCATATCTAACAGGTAGCATAATGCGATTATCCTTAATATATGCTTTTACATCCATATACACAGTAGTTTTCTTTCCATCTTTTATAATGTTATAGAAGTTTTTGTCTACTTGAAAAACTGCAAATTCTTTTTCATCTTTAACTTGTTTTTTGTTTTGTTGTTCCTCTTGCTTTTTCATCTTGTTAAGATCAAATTGATTTAGGATGTTCTTGTCATCAGCTTTCAAAAGTTCATCCCACTTCTTATCTTGAGATTTCTTATCTTCTTTCTTTTCTTTGTTTTCTTTTTGGAGTTTTAGAAGTTCATCTAATTTTTTAGATAGGTCTTGGTTTAGATTTTTATCTTTTTCATCTTTAGCTTGTTTCTCAAGTTCTTCTTTTGCTTTTTTATTTGCTTCCTCGATTAACTTCTTTGCTTCTTCGATTTTCTTATCTAATTCTTCTTTTAGCTTTTTAATTTCTTCTTCAGAAGCTTTTTGTTTTTCTTCTAGTACTTTAATCTTATCTTCTAATTCTTTTTTTGTATTTTCAGAAGATACTTTTAAACTATCAATAGCCTTTTGAAGCTCTTCAATTTTCTTACAGCATTCTGACTTAGAATTTTCTGTCTCTTTCTTTTTAGACTCTAAGTCTCTTATCTTAGCATCTTTTTCATCAAGAGCTTTTTCTAAGTCCTTAATTCTATTATCTTTATCTTCAATTTCTTTAGTCTTCTTTGCAAGTTCCCCTTCTAAAGACTCAAGCTTTTCTTGCATTTCTTTGATTTTATTTTCGTTTTTATCTGTCTTTTCTTTCTCAGCTTCTAACTCCCATTTTGTAGATGAATAATCTTCTTTTAGTTTTGCATTTTCATCTTGCAATCTTTTTAATTCATCTTTAAGCTGAGTAATTTCTGCTATTAGTTCATCATTGTTAGAATTTTTAAGTTCCTCAATTTCTTTATTCAATTGAGCAATCTTATTATCTTTATCTCTAATTTCTTCTTCTAGCTTAGACTTTTCTTGTTTTAGTTTTTCTCCATTATCTTTGCAAGATTCTAACTTTTCCTTTAATTCATCTATCTTTGATTGGTCTTCTTGTTTCTTATCATTTAAGTCTTTGATCTGATTTTCTAAATCCTTAATGTTTTTAGTTAAATCATCAATCTTATTGTCCTTTTCATCAATATCTTGCCCTTTTAAATCTGTTTGAGTATCAATGAAGTATTTATTTGGATTGTAAATAGTCATCTTTCCTTGATACATATCATTGTTATAATCAAATTCAAGTTCTACACTATCTACATTCTTATCAAAGACAAACTCTCCATTTTCATACCTCAATCCATTGGGAATAGATTTGAATCCTTGATTTCCGTTGAACCCAAAATGATTTTCGTAAAATGGATTTTGTTTTGGTCTATACTCAACTTCTTGATTATGGAATACTCCCTTACTGTTAATATTTGGATTGCCTAAAACTTTTATAGTGTGCAATTTATTTCTTGAAAAAGCATACTGTTCAATTGTCTTCACAGACTTCGGTATAATTATTTCTTGGAGGTTATTTCTTTCAAAAGCATTATGTTCAATATTTACCAAAGTATCAGGTAAAGTTACTTCTCTAAGTCCACAATTGAAAAATGCTAAACCACCAAGATAAGTTAGACTATTTGATAGTTTTACCTCGTCTATACTTGCTTCGTAAAAGGCAGCATAACCTAAATGCTTAACAGAATCAGGAACAATTACTTTATCCCAATGTTTGCCACGTCCAAATTCTCTTTTATATCTAAGTTCATCGTTTGAATGACTTAAAGAATAATTTCCATTTACAGATTTCGTTCCTTCAGGAAATACTAGAACATTTGTCTTTTCTTTCTTTTCTAAGCCCTTATCACTAAAGGCGATTATATTTCCCTTAGAGGAATACATAAAATCATCTTCCGTCCACTCTACCTTATAATCTGTACTTGCATATACAGGACTTACAGCCACTATATTCACTAGACTTACAAGTAGCATTATCACAGCTAAAATTCCACTTGTTATTTTTTTCATAAATTTTCCTCACTTTCATTTGTATCTTTTCTTTTAAGTTCTTGTCTTTCTCTATTTTCTTCTTCCTTATTTTTTCTAACAATAAATAAAAATTCATCAAGAGATATTTTTTGACTTCGAAATTCCTTGATGACCTCTAAATTTTCTATTTCTTCTTGTTCCTCTACTAATAACTGAAGTTCTATTTCAATTTCTTCTTTTTTCTTTCTTAAATTCTTCTGTTTTTCTATGTTTCTGATTAATTTTCTATTCATAGATTTTTACTCCTTCCCCTTATTTTGGTCTACCAAAGGAATAAAAGTGATTTTTCCAATACCTTGAGTTTATACTGGTATATTGGATAGGATCTCCTGCATGGAGCATCATTCCATTTCCGGCATATATCCCTACGTGAGAAATTGGCGTACCGGAATTATATGTGCCTTTAAAGAAAATAATATCCCCAGGTTTTGCCTCGCTTGGAGATATTGGATTACAATAGTTTTTATAAATAAGCCAAGCTGTAGTTCTTGGCATTCTCTTTACACCAGACTTTGTAAATGACCAACATACAAAACCTGAACAGTCAAAGTTAGATGGTCCACTTGCTCCAAACACATATCTTTTACCTATATGTTTTTCTGCTTCATTAAATAAGGCTTTGGCAGTTTCAGAATCAAAAGCAAGACCGGGATTTCCAAAGTTTGGATTGTCTATAATCTCTCCCAAGTTCCCATAGCTTGATCCAAAATATCCACTCATATTTCCCTGACTATCAAGTAATGCTAAATAATGAGCCATATTTGTTTCATAGTTTGCAAATTCTTCTCTTGCTATTTCATCAATGCTTTTCTTTTTTATAGTTAATGTTAGAATTCTATAGGTGTATGGATTTCCTTCACTGTCATATTTTGTAATAGACTTTGAAGTATATTTTTTCTCATACATTTGATTAAATAGTTTTTTTAATTCCCTTTGTATCTCTTCAGCTGACTTAATCTCTCCATATCTTGCTGTTAAATAGCTAAAAAGCTCGTGTAGGTCATGACCGACAGAATCTCCTTTTATATGATATTCATCATAATTTGGATAATTTTCTTTAATACTATCTATTTCATCTTGTAATGCATATTCATAACTTGTAAATTCATTATTAATATCCATTAAAACTTCTTCTTTTGATAGATAGCTTGTAGCTATAACATTACTTGTTAATCCTGAAGTAAGACTTCCAACATTACTAATTCCTTGAAATAGCATAAAAAAAAGTCCTAAAATACAAAGGGCAATTAAAATTTGCTTATATCCTTTGTTTTTTAAAACTTCCAATGTTTTCTTTCCAATATTAGCGAAAGATTTCTTTATTCTATTTACTAAACCTTCCCCGTGTTTCTTCCTAAAATCTCTCTGAAACTTCTTTTTCATAAAAAATCGATTCAATTTATTAGAGTTTTGATAAGCTTTAGTCTTCTTCAATTCTTCAAAATTTCTTTGAAAGAGGAGTTTACTTTCTTTCTTATAAATTTTTCCTTCTAAAGATTTTATTTTTCTTTGAGTTTTTAAAGGTTTTTTTCTTCTAAAATGGCTAATTTCTCTACCTACAACTTCGGTAGTTCTACTAAGCTTATAAGCAGCGTTAACACCTGCATTATCATCTTTCCCACTATATAGATAGTTTGCCGTCATAGCACTCGCAAAAGTAATAGGTTTTTCTAAACCCGCTTTTTTTGACTTTTTCTTATCCTTAATTAACTCTTTTTCCTTTTTATTCTTTTTCTCATATAGTTTTGTTATTTTATCTTCTTTTTTATAAAACTTATCTTTTTCACTTTTGTTATCTTTTTTAGAATGGAATTTTGTTTTATTTTTTGTATCTACCTTATTTTCTTCAGATACATTTTTAGAATCCTGTACTTCTTTTTTTGTCCTGGTGTATTCTTTCTTTGGATCAAAGTTGCTTTTCTTTATAGTATTATCAAAAGCGTCTTTTATTTGTCTTTTCTTTCCCTTGTTTTTATTAGAAATTCCACTATGATTTAAATCAAGTTCATCTACTTCAAGATTCTCATTTTTTATTACGTTTTTTTCCTGTTTGAAGATTTCTTTTTTCGTGCCTATTTTTTCTTGATTCTTTTTATTTATATTATATTTATCTTTATTTTTTTCAGATTCACTTTTAAATCCTTCAGATATGCTATCCTGTCTAAATTTCCCACTAGAAACCCTACCCATTAGCATATTTTTTTCTCCTAAATTTCTAACTTTGCCTTTGAAATATTTGCTATTTTGTTTTTTATTAGTATTCAGGTCTTGAATTATTTTTTTATCTTCTTCATTTGCCTTATATGATAGATCTTTTCTTCTAAACTTCCCATTTAAAGATTTTAATTCTGCTTTTTCCCCTTTATCCTTAAACTGACTTTGAGATTGATAAAGTTTTTTTAAGGTGTTTTTTTGAAAGCTTTCTTTCCCTTTCTTACCAAGAATAGAATAACCATCCCAATTTTTTCTTTGCACATCAGAAGATGGTAAATACTTATAGTCATCTTTTGTATCCCTATAGGATACATTGCTATCACTAAAGTTCATGTCATAGCGATCTATGACACCATCATTATCTGAGTCCTGTGATAATGGATCATATGTTGAACTTACCTCTCTATTAAAATTCTTATCTTCTTTTCTAAATCTCCTTATTTTTTTATCTGGCACATCATTAAAACTTTCACTCTCAACGTTTTTCTTCAATTTTAAATTACTATTCCCCTTGCAATTTTTTTTGGGAGAAATGCTACTTTTTATATTAGAGTTAGTTGAAATTACTCTATCATTAAAATCTTCTTTAAAATTACTTAGCCTATATTCTGTTTCTTGCCCGTGATATTCACCATATCTACTTTCCTCATTTCCTTCCATTTTTCTATGCTGCCGTTGCGAATATTCCGGCTGATATTCATTATGATAGGAGGCTTCTGCAAATTTTTCCTCATGGATTTTTCTTTGTCTTCTTCCTCTATTTGACTTATCTTTTTCGTTGAGTAAATCCTGACTATTTTCTTGTATATGAGATGAATAATATTTAGAGTCTTCAGCATTATTGTCTATGTTGCTCTTGCTTATTTCTTTATTAATTTCTTTTTTTGAAAAATCTGATGATCTCTCTGTACTACTGGATTTTTCATTGCTTTCTTCTTTCTTTTCTGATATAAGCTTGGTCTTTGGTACATCTCTTGGGTTTACTTTCCCTTTCTTTTTCATACATACCTCCTATTTCATATTTTTCTCTATCCTTTCTTTAGCTATTTGACAGTAATCTTTGTTTATGTCGATTCCAATATATTCTCTGTCCATTCTAATAGCTACCATTCCAACAGTTCCTGAACCCATAAAGGGATCAAGAATCAAGCCTTTTTTAGGACATCCTGCTTTTATACAAAGTTCTACCAGTTTTGGTGGAAATACCGCATAGTGTTTTCCTTTAAATGCACTGGTGTTAATAGTCCAAATATCTCTATTGTTTCTAAACTTAGGGACATTATCTCCTATATATTCTCCATACTCTCTTGCTTCATTTATGCTCTGTATTTTAGCTCCTGTACCTTCTTGTAAATACTTATTATTTTTTCCTCTTGCCCTCATATATCTTTTCTTGCTTATTTCTTTTATTGGTTCTTTCATAGCGTCAAAGTTATAGAAATACTTTCTTGCTTTTGATAGTAGGAAGATATGTTCATAGGATCTTGATGGTCTATCTCTACAAGACTCAGGCATGGCATTTTCCTTATGCCAAATAATATCACTTCTTAAATACCAACCGTCCTCTCTTAATTTTAAAGCTAGTTGCCAAGGTATCCCCATTAAGTCTTTTGCCTTGTAGCCACTGAGTTTTTCTGTAATAGACTCTTTTTGACCACTTCTTCCTTCTATGTTTTTAGGATCTTTATATTCTTTTTTGCTTCTTGTGCCTGCATAAGAATCTCCAATAACTATCCAAAGTGTTCCTTCTTTTTTTAATACTCTTTTTACTTCTCTAAAGACTTCAATTAATTTATTTAAATATTCCTCCGGACTTTCTTCTCTTCCAATTTGTCCTTCTGCTTTATAATCTCTAAGTCCATAATATGGAGGAGATGTAATACAGCAATCAAATATTTTATCTGGAAATTCCTTTAGAGCAGAAATTGCATCTAAATTAATAATATAGTTAGTTTTTAACTTCTCTCTGTCTATCAATTTCTATCCCTTCCTTTAATTCTTCTGGTTTAGTTGTCATTAACTTATACAATTTTGTATCTTTAGGGAATCTATCTACAAAAGGTACTATTGTGTTTCCGTAGAATAGTAATCCCTCTCCCTCATTGGAATTTGTTACGTAGGATAACTGATAAAGAGATATATTTAACTTGTTAGCTAAAATTTCCCTATCACCACTAGCTTGATTAAGCATTAAGATAAAATCAGTGTTATCAAATATATTTTCTATTTCAGGACTGGCTAAAAGGTCCTTTACATTTTGAGTTAAACCTGTTGGAATACCTCCCCATTTTCTAAATCTCTTCCAAATTTCTATGGAATATGAGGCTGTTTGTTCTTCTCTTAAAAGCAAATGGAATTCGTCACAGTAATATCTGGTTTCCTTCTTATTTCTATTAATAGTTACTCTATTCCACACTTGATCTTGAACAATTAACATACCTATTTTTCTAAGTTGCTTTCCTAATTCCTTAATGTCATAACAAAGAATTCTATTTCCTGTATCTACATTAGTCCTATGGTTAAATACATTAAGACTACCTTTGACATAAATTTCCATTTCTACCGCTAATTTTTTCCCTACATTTTCTTCTTGTTTTAAAAGTAAATTATATAAATCTTCTAAAATTGGCATATTTTCAGGAATGGGATTGTCGAAGTAATCCTTATATAATATTGGAAGACATCTATCAATTACTGAAGTTTCTTCTGCACTTAATCCTTCCTTTCCTACTACAAGTTCAAACAGTGAAAGAATAAAATCAGACTTTAAAGATAAGGGATTGTCTTCATCGGCATAGTCTACATTTATATCCAACGGGTTTATATAATCCTTACTTGTTGGCGATATTTTTATAACTTCTCCACCTAGTGCCTTAGTTAAATTTCCATACTCACCTTCAGGATCACAGATAATGATGTCATCTTGTGTAATTAAAAAAGCATTGGTAATTTCTCTTTTAGCCGAAAAAGATTTACCACTACCAGGCGTTCCAAGTATTAAACCGTTTGGATTCTTTAAAAGCTTTCTATCTGTCATAATGATGTTACGACTTAAAGCATTTAAGCCGTAGTATAAGCTCTCTCCTTCTAAGCACAACTCTTCTGTTGTAAAAGGAATAAAGACTGCTGTAGAGCTAGTTGTAAGTCCTCTTTTTATTTCGATTTCATTTTTTCCAAGTGGTAGGGAGGAAATTAGTCCTTGTTCCTGTCTATAGTTAAGATTTTTCAATACACAATTATGCCTACCTGCTATTGAATTTAGTTGAAAGATTATATTACTCAATTTCTTTCTACTTTTTTCCATATTTGTAAACAAAATAGTTATGACAAACATTCTCTCATTATGATTTTGAAGTTCTACCAATAGTTTCTTAGCATCATTACCATAGGTAATTAAATCGCTTGGAAGAATATCAATATCATATCCTGATCTTATAGCCTTCTTATTTTCTTCAATTTTCATTTTATCCAAGTCCGTTATTTTTCTTTTAATCATCTTTATAGCTTCTGTTTGATCAATAGAATTTATATGAAATGTTACAATCATATTTTCTTCAACTCCTAAAAATTCTGATAATAATCTATCTGATAATTCAGGTGCTAGAATTTGCAGAAAGTTTACTTCTCCAAAGTATTCTCCAATTTTAAATTGATTGTGAGATGAAAAGTTAAATGATGCTGGTACTATATAATCCTTAGTAGATAGTCCACTATATTTTAGGTCTTCAAAGGAAAAAACAAAATTCTTATTCGGATTTAATATATCGTGAATAACCTTTAACCTTTCATATCCACTTAATACATAAGCTTTTACTCCCATCTGCTTAAAGTTATTTAATATATCCATTTCCATTCTTTCAAGTCTTGTAGTTGCCTCTTTTAAATCTTGTGCTTGTAAGCTAAAGGTGATATACATATATTTAGTAAGTCCATTATTTCCTTTTTGACTCTGATTTTTTAGCATTTCCCTGTACTCTTTTCGTATTTCATTATATGAATCGTTTCTATCCGGAACATTGATGTTTTTTTCTACTTCTTCATTTTTTCCTATGCGATTAATATATGAAAGTTCTATATCAACACTTGGATCAAAATAGTTTAAAAAACTTGAAAATTCATTAAATATGCTTTCCTTATCTTCTTCTGTTGAAAGCTGGTAGTTAATATCTAAAAAACGTATCATTTTATTAAATTTGTTCTTCTCAACTTGGCAAATCCCATTTCTCAACATTCTTAAATAAGGGATTGTTTCCTGAACGCTCTTTTTCTTCTTCCCACCAAAAAAGGAAAGCTTCTTTTTGGGCTTTCCTTTTTCTTTAGAAATATTTGCTTTTTTCATCTTTTTTTGACTTATACTAATGCTTTTTAAATCTTCTTTTTGTTTTTTTAAATTTCTTTTTTCTTGATTTAATTTTTTCTGTTGGTTTTTCTGTATTTGATTCATTTACTCCTTTCCTTTCTTTGTTTCTTTATATCATAAATACATTCTGTCTTGTATATCCTTATACTTGTCTGTCTTTTCTTATCTATAATATACTTTAAATATTTTTCAAAATAGATCCCGTCCTTTTCATAAAGAGTTGCAAATATTATAGGAAAAGACACACCTATCATAATTAACATAGATAGGTCATTAGGAAGCACTTTTTTTACCATTAAATATACTGGAAAGCCTATTAGACCTGCAATTGTAAAGCCAATTAATTGTCTTTTTGTTAGATTTAGAGCTACCTTTGTTTTTACTTTTGTTAAGTCCTTTGGGACATTTACATAAGCCATTATTCTAACCCCTCTAAGTAAAATCCATATATATCTTCTCTGTTCAGATCTTCTAATGATTTTCCCATATTCACTGCTATTTCTAAGACTTTTTCATTCGTTTCTTCTCTATTATCTAAAACTTCCAATGTTTTTCTTATAATCATTCTATTTTGTATTTCTCTTGTAATATATCCCCCTATTAAAAGTATTGGGAGTCCTATTGTTCCAAGTGTTTTTAAATTAATTTTTTTGTCCTTTTTTCTTCTAATTTTCATCATCTTCTCCTTTTTTATTAATGAGCATTTAAAATTGATTTTGCAATACTTCCTGATTTCATCATAGTTATACCAAGTATTAAGGTGTATCCTAGTAATTCAAAAATACTTTTGTGTATGTCTGATATATTTAAAGTCTTAACAAGTACGGCATAAATTCCTACGCATATAAGTAAGAATAAACCTTGCAAGCCAAGTGCGAAGAGCCCTCTTATATAGTTTGTTCCAATACTTCCCCATTCTTTATTACCCATTGTGGCAAAAGGTATGGCGCAAACTGAAGTATAAATATATATTTCTATCATCCTGCCGTATAGAATAACTGTAATGAGTATTGATATCCCTTGAATTATCATCTTTACAATGGCTGTCTCTAATACTATAGTCATTAATTTTCCTATTGACTCTCCTTTTAGGCTATCTACCATATTAGCTATATCACCTGGAGAAACTTTTGCACTAGCATTTGCTACACCTGCTGCCTTTCCTATTAAATTCTGTGCCACATCAAATACTGCCATAGAAAAGTCAAAAGCATGAGATACAAGCCATACTGCTATCCACATTTTTATCATATATTTAAAAAAATCAAAGGTATCTGTGTCATGCATATTATTTTTGTTCATTACCATTTGAATTAATTCAATACATAGTACAGCCGTTATGATAAGACCTGCTATGGGAAGTATAACATTTTCTGAAATAGACTTTATGAAGTGGAAAACCTCCGAGTTCCATCCACTCGGAGTCTTTCCTACCTCATTTGCTATCGTTGATACTTTGTCATTTATATCAAGGAGCATTCCGCTTAAATTTTCCTTGATCATATCAATAAGTATCTCCGAAAAAAACTCTTTGATCTTATCTACTATATTAAACATTTTATTTTAACACGTTTGCTAATAGCGGTATTAGTTTTAAACCTATGAGTACAATTCCCCCTCCAGCCATAAGCTGCTTAATACCTTGAGATTTTGCCCCCGATAGTGATAGGTAATCCTTTGATGTTA